>JAACEL010000236.1 GCA_011682535.1 Nitrospiraceae bacterium
CGGAAGCGAGCTTCCTCACAAAAAGCGCAAGCAAGCTTGCGCACTCCAAAGAGCCCTTCGGGCTCAGTAACGCCGACTTTTGTCGGTGGCGTCAATGTAGGCTAGGGATTGCTCAGATCAGCATCATCCGTGACTTCTTCGAGGTTGTCCATGCGCCGTTCGATAGCCACCGGTACCTGCGCTTCCCCGGCACTGTCACCATCGTCGCCTTGCGTGGCGGAAGGATGGGCCATCCACGTAGACCCCTCGGCTTTCAGGGGTACGGGTGATGAAACTTGATGAGTGGGCGCCACACCGGGGTGCTTGCCGCCCACGATGTTCTGGAGCACGTCAACCATCTCATTGAGGTCGTTGGCTTGGAGCGAGAGTTCTTCACTGGCGGCTGCGGCATCCTCAGAATTTTCCGCATTGCTTTGGGTGACTTGATTCATTTCAGCGACTGTGATGTTGACCTGGTCGATGCCCTGGGTCTGTTGATCGGATGCCAAGGAGATTTCTACCATAAGTTGCGTGACCTTGCCAATACCGGTCGCAACCTGTTCAAGTATCTTACCAACTTCATTGGATACGGCGACGCCATTGCTGGCATTCTTCTGCGCCCCCTCAATCAGCTCGGCGGTATTCTTGGCGGCCTCGGCACTGCGCTGCGCCAGGTTACGGACTTCCTCCGCCACCACGGCGAAACCCTTGCCGGCGTCGCCGGCTCGGGCGGCTTCCACGGCCGCATTCAGAGCCAACAGATTCGTCTGGAAGGCGATCTCGTCAATAGTCTTGATGATGTGGGCCGTCTGGTCCGAGGAGCGCTTGATCTCCTCGATGGCCCGGGACATTCGTCCCATGGCCTCGCTGCCCTCTTTGGCCGCGCCGTGGACATCCTGGGCCATCACGTTGGCTTGCTCGGTGCTGTCGGCGTTCTGTCGCGTCATGGCGGCCATTTCTTCGAGCGAAGCCGAGGTTTCTTCAAGGCTCAAGGCCTGTCCCGTGGCTCCCTCGGCCATGGATTGGCTCGAGCGCGCGACCCGTTTCGATGACGAATACACTTGGCTGGCTCTCAAATCCAGCGTCGCCGCCATTTGCAGCAAGGGACTGGTGATCTTTCTGCGGATATACAAGACTACGCTCAAGAAGGCGAGGACAGCAACGACGCCCATGACGTACTGAACATTGGTGGCGAATTCCGTCCGGGCTTCCGACGCAGCCTGAAACAGACCAACCGCCGCGTGCATACTCTTGAGGGTTTCCATGTTCTTGACTCGCAAGAGGCCTAGTCCAACTGAGTACTCCGTGGACTCCACCTCTTGGGTTCGCAGCATGGCTACACAATCCCGGAGTTCGCCCCAGAGATTTTGGACATCGGTCAGTTGCGCCCTTATGGCCGGGGCCTCCGTGGCTGGAACCTCGATGGCTTTGGTCATGTCCAAGTCCGAATATGTCGTGCCACCGTCTACAAGCGCCGCCATCGACACCTCGAACAACTCTCGCGTCTTGTCCGAGATGCGGCCTTCCGAGCCCGCTACCCGGCTTAGCAAGGTCCGGGTCCATTCCGGGTCTTGCGTGACCGGAACGCTGACGACCAGGATGCCCATCAGGTCGTTCAACGCGAAATCAGACTTGGGACTGTCCGGATGCGCGTTGTGGCAAGCGACGCAGGCCTCGGCCGTGGCCAACGCCGCGGTCGCGTAGCGCAGTTCCAGCCCCGCACCCGCCGGGCGAAACTCGACGTACGGCGTCTCCGCATCTTCCGCGAGCCGATCCCAGGCTTCTCGCTCGAATTCATCCCGGAGTCCTTTGTCCACATCGATATTCCACCTACTTAGCAGATCGAAGCGACATCCCGCGGATTCGTCAGAGTTCTCTGACTCCTCGCGCACATGAGTCGCAGGCATCGGGATGGCGCCCGCGATCTCGCTGTAGGCGGCGTTTGACCTGGAATCGGGCCACGCCTTATCGAGTTTGCCGACTACGTGCCTCGTATAGTGATCACGGTCAGCGGCGATTTGCTGGCTGGCCACGGCGGCAATCCGCTCGGCGCTGGCCAAGACTTGGCGGTCGTTGACCTCGTTCAGGATTTCCTTCGCATATTTCTGCGTGAGCATCCGCTGCCGCCCCGCCACATTGACAACTTTCGCATCGTTCTTCGCGGCGCGCGATGCCCATACGGAGAATCCGATGGCTGCGATGAGCGCAATGAGCAGGATACTGACTATCCCGGGAAGACGTACGTTCAGTGAAATCGTCCGCTTCATCTTTCATTCTCCTAGTGGCGCTTCATGGCTCTTGTTCAAGAACCCTCGCAGGTGTGGCAATTGGCCTCACAACAGGACACGTGGGTACGGCGGCGATGAGATGCTTCAGGCGAGTACCATGCAACAGGTCATGCTTCCGGTTGGCCGCACGCGGAGGAGGAGGTCAGGAAGCCCCGAATTCGTCACTTCGTATGGTTTCTCCCGTGACTCAAGCGACTTGATCAGGCCATCGGCAAGCTTGGCGTGCATGCCAGACTTCTCAAATCAGTACCGCCACATTCCAAGTTCAGATGAAGAGCATTTATCACAAAACCAACGATTTGAAAGATACTACCAGAATGACACGAAGTCAACATATTGGCCCGCATCCAGCCTGTCACGGGTAGGGGGTCTTCTTTGCTCTTAGAGGGTCACCTTTGCTCTTCAGTCTTTAGCGCTTTTCAAAGTAAACGCAGAGAATATCAACCCAATGGCTCTTGTTCGCCAAAACAGGGTTGGAACACCGGTGCGACGCGGGGGGCTAACCTGGGGGCAAACTCCGCGGCCCTGCGGCGGCGGCCAGTGTGATGCCAGCCACTATCACGTGTGTTCTCATGCCATGTGCCTCCGTTGTTGTGCCCACTGTCCATAGCACGGTGATGCGCACACCCAGAGGAGCGAAGCAAGGGCGTAGCATGCGGATACCGCGATCAGCACGCTGGTCCGCGCGAATGCTGACGGCATGCCGTTGGTGAGGAGGAACAGCGTGTAGAGGAGCGCGGCGAAGGCGATGCCACCGGCCGTAATCAATGCGCTGAAGGTTCCCCACATACGCCGGGCGAGGGCGCCCGCAAGGGCCACCAGCGCGGTGACGCTGAGGAGCGCGTCGGCCAGGGGCAAGGCGTCGTGGAAAGCGCGGGCCACGGAATCGCCGGCGAACGCCGCGCGGCCGGTGGCGTACCACCAGGCCCAGAACAGGGCGGTGGACATGATGGTCACGATGAGCGCGGCGCACACGGTCAGCCTGGAGGCCGTGCCTGCGCGGGTGCTCAGGGGCGCCGTGGCCGTGAAGCTGTGCCGGTGGCGCCACAGGATCCATGCGTTGACGCCGCCCAGCACGTAGCAATGGACACTGATGAACAGCCTGACGTAGGTCTCGGGGTCCGCGAGGTCGGTGAATCCGCCGTGTTGCAGGTTGAACAGCGTATCGAGCGAGGCGAGGTACCACAGCATGCCCGTGGCAGGAGGGCCGCAGAGCAAAGCAAGTGGCGAGCGTCGCCAGATGCCCACCGCGCTCAACACGAGCAACAGACTCAACGCGCCGTCGGACAATGGGAATGCGTTCTCGAAGGCCCGGAAGGTGGGGTCGCCGGCCGTCGCGTAGTCGCCCGACGCGAACCAACTCACCCAGAACAGCACGATCCCGATGGAGGTCAAGATCGATACGACCGCCAGGATACGCGGTCCGGTTGCGCGCGGTTCCATCATGCGTCCTCCCGTTTGCTATCGAAGGGGCAGTTCCCGGCCACCGGTGACCGGAATGGCCAGTCCCGTCAGATACGCCGCGCGGTCGGTGCACAGATACGCGACGACATCCGCCACATCCTTGGGCAGGCCGATCCGGCGCAACGGGGTGAGCGTGGCGCATTCGGCGATGAACTCGTCTTCGGTAATGCCGCGCAGCATGGCGTTGCCCTTGCACTCCATGGCGTACAGGTCGGTGCGGATGTCGCCGGGCAACAGCGCGTTGGCGCGCACGCCCTGGGGACCGTATTCGACGGCCACGTCTTTAGTGAACTGCACGATGCCCGCCTTGGCCGCGCCATAGGCCGAGGCCATCTCCAACGAACGCTCGGCGGCGATCGACGCAATGTTGACGATGCAGCCGCCACCCGCCTCGAACCGGGGCAGGGCGAACTTCGTGGTCAGAAACGTTCCGAACAGGTTGACTTTGATCGTGTTGAGCCAGTGCGCCGGGTCGTAGTCCTGGACCGTGTTCGATCCCCACGTTCCCCCAGCGACGTTCACGACAATATCGAGGCGTCCGAGGGCATCAACCGTCTGGGCGACCAGGCTCTCGACCTCCTCGGGGGACGTCACGTCGGCGCGGATGCCGATGGCGTCGACGCCCAGGGCCTTGGCCGATTCCACCGTCTCGTCGAGGCCTTGTCCAGCGCCATAGGCGTAGCCCAGGGCCTGTTGGACGGGGTCGGGCTCAGGGTTTCCCAAATCGCTGGCTGCGATCCGGGCGCCCATGTCCGCCAAAGCCTCGCAGGTTGCGCGTCCCATGCCGCGCGGACTCCCCGCGCCGGTTACGATCGCCACCTTCCCTTCAAGCTCTTTCACTGGTCGGTCCCTCCACGGGTTTTCCACCTGACGTACGTATCCCAAAGGAACGGGCAATAGCGCACGATGAACAGCAAGAGATGGGCTTCGAATCCGATCGTGATACGTTTCTTGTTCCGGGCAATGCCGTCGGCGAATTGCCGCGCCACGCGCTCGGGCGCGAACAGGCGGCCGCCTTCGAGAATGGCTTTGGTTTCTCTCGGATACAGGAGCACTTCCCGTTCGTAGCCGGGCGTGTCCGTGTCGGGCGGCAGGAGCAGGTGTACGCGAATGCCGTCGCGGGCGTATTCGGCGCGCAGAATGTGGGCCAGGTGATTGAGGGCGGCCTTGGTTGCCCCGTAGGCCGAGAACCCGAATACACCGGCGTTGCCGGCGGGCGACGAGGTGATCGCGATGAATCCACCACCGTTTTCTCGCAGGAGGGGGATGGTCAGGCGTAGCGTGTACAGGCATCCGGTAAGGTTCACGTCGACCTGGCGCTTCAGGTCGGCCGGGTTCAGTTCATGGAAATAGCCCGGGTGGCAATAGCCGCTGTTGGCCACCACCCCGTCGATGGGGCCGAGTTCCGCACGCGCGCGATCGATGCACACGGCGAGCGTTTCGGCGTCGGTCACGTCGCACGAATCCGCGAAGACGCGCCCGCCGTGCGCGGCCAGATCCGCCCGGGCGGCGTCGAGCCGTTCCCGTCCGCGGGCGAGGATGGTCAGGTCGGCGCCGCGCCGCGCCAACTCGTGCGCCATGCACAGGCCGATGCCGGCGGACCCGCCGGTGATGATGACGTGTTGACCCCTGAATGATGCCTTACCCACGGCGATGCTCCCCGCTACCGATGGAACCAGGCACGGTTCCAGCCCGATAAGATACGTGAACTAATAGAGATTCTACAGGTTCGCGACCACCTTTTCGAGTGCAACAAATGGACACGAAAAAGCCCCATCAGCCGGATATTACCCGGGCCGCTGGGGCCTTATGAGTCCAAGTGGCGTACCCGGAGGGACTCGAACCCCCAACCTCCTGGTCCGTAGCCAGGCACTCTATCCAATTGAGCTACGGGTACGCGCTGTAAGGAGGTGGACTTTATCACAAAAAGGCGGAGTGTTGCAACCATCCGACGGCCGACATTACGGCCAACATCATGGTAGAATCGGAGAGAATAGACTGGGAGTGGCCTGCGGACACCGCGAGGCCGATACACGACGAGGGGATCACTTGCCATGACATCCCGCATCGCCGTCTGGGTGGTGGCGCTTCTCTTGGCAACGAGCGTTCAGGCCGCCAGTTTCACCGCCGTGCCTACCTACGGTAACGCGCCTCAGACCGTTACCTTCACCGACACAACATCCGAGCACCCCGTTGGCGGCGCCGTGGTCTGCTGGCATTGGACCTTCGACGCGACCGACGCGGACGGCGATGGCGACCTGGGTGAAACGTCCAGTTGTACGCAGGACTTCTCCACGCGCCAGTTCACCTACGAGACCGCCGGCACCTACACCGTCAAACTCCGCGTGCTCTTCCAGAATGCCGATGGCAACGGGGATCCCATCCACGAGGAATTGACGCGCACGGACTACATCACCGTGGGCGAAGGCGAAGAACTCGCGCCGGCCAGTTTCACTGCAGAGAACATGACCTTGGGGATTGCCCTGTACCCGTTGAACGACTGGGCGCCGCTGTTCGGGTTCTCGATGACGTATGGCGAAGAACCCGCCCCGCGCGTCCTGGAGCGGCTCGACATGGAACTGCTCGGCACGGTGCTCGAACCCGAGATCCTCGAGTTTGGCCTGTTTCGCGACAACGGCGAGGACGGTCCCGACCGTACCTTCCAGATCAACCCGGCCCAGCCCTACGCCGATTCGCTCTTTCTGACATGGGACAGCAGCGGTTACCCCTACGACACCACTCCTGCCGGGGACCGCGACTACAGGCTCAATTTCGTCGACGATATCCATGACCGTTTCGCCGGCCGCGACTACGTGCCCTTCGACGAATGGGTGCTGGCGGGATCTGAGCCCGAGTACGGCTACATCGTGGCCTTCCGCACCTCATCCGTTTGGCGCAACGCCACCACCTTGGGATACCGGCTGTACAACGCCCGCATGCTGACCTATGGCTTCGAGACCCCGCCCGGCGACTACGTACCCAGCTACTTCCCCTACGCGCACGACGGGCAACGCATCGATGACTACTCCCATGGCGGCGATCCTCTGGACAGCGGTGAGGGTGAGGGTGAAGGCGAAGGCGAAGGCGAAGGAGAGGGAGAGGGAGAGGGAGAACCGATGGTGGCGGTGGCCCCGTTCACCACGTGGCGCGAGGCCGGGGACCGGCTGCAATTGCGTCTGAGCATCCAAGGGCTGGCGGGATCGCGCACGTATCTTTGGTACAAGGATGGCGCCGTGCTGCCTTCCGAGCAGGCGGAGACCCTGGAAATCGCCGCTCTCTCGAAAGACGACGCTGGTTGGTACCACTGCCGCGTGACCGACGCCAGCAAGCACATCTACTACACAGACCCCGTACTCGTGAGTGTGTTCGAAAGTGGCGGCCTGCCCGTCGCCGGAACCGCAGGCCTTGCCGCCCTGCTTGGAGCCTGCGCCATCAGCGGTGTCGCCTGGCTGGTCCGGCGCCGGGGGTAGTCACCCAGACGCCAGGAACCTTGGCCGCCGCGCGGGATGAGATCCCCTTTTCAAGTTCCTCGCAAACACACACCCCATCTGCCTGCGCTCCCGTCTTTTTCCCACCACGAGCGACATTTTTTGTCACTCGCCGCCCTAGCGCGTCGTTCCCAACCCGCCCTCTTCCGCTTCGCCCCGATAGGCCTGCTTGCGCAAGATATTACAAATACTGAATTTGTGACTTTCCGAGAAGGATGGCACGGATGCTGCACAAGGGCAAGCACAGTTGAAAACAAGTGGATGACCCTTCGGGGTCTTGGTGGCTTGGGTTACGAATACGAACGGAGGATACGCCCATGAAAAAGAACTCTGGTTTCACACTGATTGAGTTGATGATTGTTGTCGCCATTATCGCCATCATCGCGGCGATCGCGATTCCGAACCTG
>JAACEL010000237.1 GCA_011682535.1 Nitrospiraceae bacterium
AAGCTTGCTTCCGGCCTTCGAAGGTGCAGCGTGGGTTTGAGTTACTTTCCCCCTGTCCGAATCGCCGGATAACTCCGCCGTAACGCAACTCAGGCCTCGTCCGGCACTTCGGGCGCGTCACAATACGCTACCCGACGTTCGGGGATAGATGGCAGGGGAAGCATGGCATGATATATACTGACATATGCTGGACGCTTTTATGTGCTGGGCACTTTACTCTTTGCGCCACGCTCTTTGAATTCTTGTGGTTCAACGAAGACGATCCGGGGTTTCTCTTCATCATCGCCGAAAACCACGGCGGCGAAATGAGTGTGGGGTCTGCCCCCGGCGAGGGAACGACGTTCATCATCAGCCGGCCAGTGTGAAGGGGAGAACCATGAGAGGGGCGGACAAAGACGGGAAACACCCATCGACCACGGCAAGATACGCCCTGGTTCTCGCGGTGGGATGGACGCTGTGTTTTGCCGTTCTGGTGGCGCCAACCGCGGCACAGGATCCCGAAAAAGAGACTCTGGAAACAGTCGCGCTTCATCTGAAGTGGATGCACGCTTTCCAGTTCGCCGGATACTACGCCGCGCGCGAGCAGGGGTATTATCGGGAAGCGGGACTGGAGGTCACGATCAACGCGGCATCGGCCGAATCCCAGGCGATAGACACCGTCCTCGCCGGAGACGCGCAATATGGCGTGTGGGGCAGTGAGCTGTTGAATGAACGTCTCGGTGGGAAGCCTCTTGTCGTCCTCGCCGTCATCTTCCAGCATTCTCCCTATGTTGTCTTGAGCCGTGAGGACAGCGGGATTCGTGTCCCTTCCGACATGATCGGGCGCACGGTTATGGTCGCATCCAGACAGGGAACCGCACAGTTCAAGGCCATGCTCCTGCACGAAGGGCTATCGCCCGATGACGTCACCACCGTTCCCAACACCTGGCGCATAGAAGACATCATCAACGGCCAGGTCGATGCCTCGATGGACTACATTACCGATCAACCGAACCAGATGCGCATGCGTGGCGTGGAACCGTTCCTCATGCGGCCGATCGATTACGGCATCGACTTCTATGGCGACTGCCTCTTTACGACCGAAGCGGAGATCGAGCAGCACCCCGAGCGCGTGGCGGCTTTCCGGCGCGCCAGCCTGAAGGGCTGGGAATACGCCATGAGCCACGTGGATGAGTCGATCGAACTGATCCTGACGTTGCCCGGCGTTCAGGAACGCGGCCTTACGGTCGAACACCTGCGCTATGAAGCGGAGCAAATGCGGAAGTTGATCCTCCCGGAGTTTATCGAGATCGGCCACAGCAATCCTGGACGCTGGAAGCACATTGCCGACACCTACGTCAGTCTGGGCATGCTCGATCCGGATTACTCGCTCGAAGGTTTCATCTATGAGCCTGATCCCGCACCGACTTACCACTGGCTGTACGCGCTGCTGGGCGGCTTGGCCGGGATCGTTTTGGTTGCCGCCCTGGCGTGGGCATGGAGCAAGCAACTGCGCTTGGCCGTTGTGCGTCAAACAAAGGAACTCCGCGAGAACGAGGAAAAGCTGAGGACCATCATCGAGTCGACCGGCACCGGCATCCTGGTCGTCGCCGAGAACGGCCGCGTGATCCATGCCAACCGCCGGTTCGCCCAGATGTGGCGGATCCCTGAGGAACTCATGGCGAGCGGTGACGACAAGCGTCTGCTTGAGTTCGTGCAGGATCAGCTCGCGGATCCCGAGACGTTTCTGTCCAAGGTCCAGGAACTCTACGCGTCCACCGACGAAGACTTCGACACCCTCCGTTTCAAGGACGGTCGGATGTTCGAGCGAATCTCGCATCCCCTGATGCATGGGCATAAGATCGCGGGGAGAGTCTGGGGCATGATCGACGCCACCGAGCGCAGGCGCGCCGAGGAGGAACTGCGCCACCTGCGCAACTACCTTTCCAACATCATCGATTCCATGCCCTCGATGCTTGTGGGGGTGGATCCCGAAGGCAACGTGACACAATGGAACAGCGAAGCGCAGCGGGCCACGGGGGTCTCGGCGGTGGATGCCGTGGGGCAGCCGCTGGCTCAGGCCTTCCCGCGCCTGGCCGCCGAGATGGAGCGCGTGCGTGAGGCCATGCGGATGCGGGACGTGCGCTTCGGACCCAGGCAAGCCCGCAAGGAACACGGCGAGACACGTTATGAAGACGTAACGGTCTATCCCCTCATTTCCAACGGCGTTGAAGGCGCGGTGATCCGCGTCGACGACGTCACCGAGCGGGTGCGGATCGAAGAGATGATGGTGCAGTCCGAGAAGATGATGTCGGTGGGCGGGCTGGCGGCGGGCATGGCACACGAGATCAACAATCCCTTGGCTGGGATGATGCAATCGGCCAGTGTCCTGAGCGATCGCCTCACCAATCTGGAGTTGCCGGCCAATCAACGCGCCGCCGTGGCGGCGGGAACGACAATGGACGCCATCCGCGCCTTCATGGAGGCACGCGGCGTGCCCGCGATGCTAGACAACATCCGCGAATCGGGCATCCGCGCCGCCGAGATCGTGTCGAACATGCTCAGCTTCGCCCGCAAGGGCGACTCCTCTTTCTCCTCCCACGACTTGGCGGAGCTACTCGACCAGTGCGTTGATCTGGCCGGCAGCGACTTCGACCTAGAGAAGAAGTACGACTTTCGCCAGATCGAGATCGTCCGTGAGTACGAGGAGGACTTGCCGCCCATACCATGCGAGTCGGGCAAGATCCAGCAGGTGTTCCTGAACACCCTGCGCAACGGCGCCGAGGCCATGCAGGAGGCCATGCAGAAAGGTGAAGGGAAAAAACTGCGCTTCATTCTGCGACTGGCGTACGAGCGCGACGCGGGGATGGTCCGCATCGAGATCGAAGACAACGGCCCGGGCATGGATGAGGCCACGCGTAAGCGCGTCTTCGAGCCGTTCTTCACCACAAAACCTACCGACCAAGGCACGGGCCTAGGCCTGAGCGTATCCTATTTTATCGTCACCGAAAACCACGGCGGTGAGATGAACGTGGAATCCACCCCCGGAGAGGGAACGACATTCATCATCCGCCTGCCGCAGAAAAGAGAACAGCCATGAACGAGCAACCGCAAGCGGGAAGGACACCACGACATCGTATTGACGCGCGAGGAATGTGTGCAATCTTGTGAGCGACAGGGCTACTCTTCGTCGTCGTCGCTTTGCATAAGTTCACGGAAGGTTTCGTCTTGGTGCAGGTTGGCGAGGCGGGGGTCTTTGGCGAGGGCATCGCGTAGTTCGGGGGTGTGGGTGAGGGCTTCGCGGAATGCATCGAGGGCTTCTTGTGCGCGGCCGGGGGCGAAGAGGGTGAGGAAGACGCCCAGTTCCGCGTGCCCGAGTCCGTTGCGCGGTTCGAGGTCGACGCCAAACCGGATGCGTTCCTCGGCCTCGGCGAGATTGCCCTGTCGGGCAAGCGTGCCGCCCAGCATGCGTTGCGCGACGGCCGAGGAGGGGATGGCCCGCACGCACACGCGCAACGCCTTCTCGGCGGCGGCGAAGTCTTTGCGTTTGATGGCCTCCAGTCCCTCCGCCCAGTGTTTGAGAAAACGGCGGCGGGGGCCGTAGGTCGTGTAGGCGAAACGAAACAGGACGATGCCGACGAGCAGCGCCATCCCTATAAGCATATTGTCCAATGTGGTACGTCCTTTCGTCAGTGCGGTGTGAGCTTTGGTTTGGGCTTTCTGACAGGATAACAGGATGAACGGATGGAGACTACTGTCGCGGCAGAGTCGGCCTGCGTCACAAAAGAGAGTCTTCGCAGTCTTCTTCAAGATCTCGCGCGTTTCGTGTATAGGCCTACATGCAATCTCGCTGTCCTCTTTGGAATGAGGTGAGAGGAGTCGAGGGGGGGGCGTACGGTTGTACATGGCGCGGATCGGCGCGGATCCGTCCAATCCGTGTTCCATTCTGCTCGCGGGAACTTGTTCCGATTGGGGGGTTCTGGTAGAACGTTTTCCGAAGGAGATCATGCCATGGAGACGTTTCGGGGAACGACAGTTTTGAGTGTGCGTAAGGACGGTTGTGTGGCCCTCGGGGGCGACGGGCAGGTGACGCTGGGGTCCACCGTCATGAAAGACAAGGCGACGAAGGTGCGGCGTCTGGCCGATGGCCGGGTGTTGGCCGGGTTCGCGGGGGCGGTGTCGGACGCGTTCACGTTATTCGAACGGTTCGAGGGAAAGCTCAGTCAGTTCAACAATAACCTGGCGCGTTCGGCGGTCGAGTTGGGCAAGGAATGGCGTACGGACAAGTATCTGCGCCAGTTGGAAGCGCTGCTGACGGTGTGCGACGCGGAACAGTCGCTGTTGATTGCGGGGAGCGGCGAGATCATCGAGCCGGACGACGGCATCATCGCCATTGGTTCGGGCGGGCCCTACGCGCTGGCGGCCGCGCGCGCGCTGATCGCGCACACGCCGTTGGATGCCGAGGGTGTGGTGCGCGAGGCGCTGAGAATCGCGGCGGGGATCTGTGTGTATACGAACGAAAACATCACGGTGGAGGTGTTGTAGGCGGGAACGGTTCGAGCGGGACAGGGCGTTGGGCCGCGTGGGCGGCCGATATGGGAGGGCGGTAATGTTGGTTGCGATGATGGCCGTGGCGTTCGCGGCGGGAGGTCCGGGTGTGTTGTGGTTCAATGCGTGCGAGATTCCGCCGGCGGGTGTCGGCGTGGACGATGGCGGCGAGTACACGGTGTGGCTGTGGGCGTTCGACAAAGAAGCGGCAACCGCGACGGTGGGCGGCCAGCAGTTCGACGTGGCGGCGCGCGAGAAGGCTAAGGACGAGTACACCTGGCGCAAGGCGGGCAAGGTTACGTTAAAGGCCGGCACGGTGTCTGTGGCGCTGGGCGACACGGTGGCGGCGGTCGTCTTCAGCCGGGTGAAGGGATTCAGGCCCGACGCGGCCATGAACCACATGCGCGTGTTCAGCCAGCCGGAACGCGTTCACGATCGCCGCGCCGAAACGGCCAAACACACCAACACGGTGTTCACGATGGCCGAGTTCCGTTCGCGCGAAGAATGGGAAGCGTTCGCGGCGAGGCTTCGCCAGCGCATCCTACTTTCGTCGGGGCTGTGCCCGTTGCCGGCGCGCACGCCGCTGAACGCCGTCATCACCGGACGCGTCGTCCACGACGATTACACGGTCGAGAAGGTGCGTTTCGAGGCGCGGCCGGGATTCTATGTCACAGGCAACCTGTATCGTCCCGTGGGCGATGGGCCGTTCCCGGGCATCGTCTCGCCGCACGGCCACTGGGCGCGCGGACGCATCGAGGACGGCGAGCGCGGCTCGGTGCCGGGACGTTGCATCACCCTCGCACGGATGGGGGCGGTGGTCTTCAGCTATGACATGGTGGGTTACAACGACAGTCTTCAGTTCGAGCACAATTGGGGCGACAAACGCGAGAAACTGTGGGGCATTCATCCGTTCGCGACGCAGTTGTGGTCGAGCATCCGGGCGGTGGATTTCGTGCAGGGGTTGCCGGACGTGGATCCGGAACGGATCGGCTGCACCGGCGCATCGGGCGGCGGCACGCAGACCTTCGCGTTGATGGCGGTGGACGACCGCATCAAGGTGGCAGCGCCGGTCAACATGATTTCGTGCAGCATGCAGGGCGGTTGCCTGTGCGAGAACGCGCCCATCCTCCGGCTGGCGAATTCCAACATGGAGATCGGCGCGATGATGGCGCCGCGTCCGCTGCTGATGGTGTCGGCGACGGGCGACTGGACGCGGGAAACGCCCCACGTCGAGTATCCGGCCATCCGCAGCATTTACCGCTTGTATGGCGTCGAGGACCGCGTGGCGAATGTTCACGTCGACGCCGGACACAACTACAACAAGGACAGCCGCGAGGCCATGTACCGGTTCTTCGGCAAGTGGCTGTTGGGCGATGCCGAGCAATGGGCCGGATTCACCGAACCCGATTTTACCGTCGAGACGGACGAAGCCTTGCGCGTATTCCCGGACGGGAAACTTCCCGAGGGCGACGCGCAAGGGGATGCCGTGATCGCCGCCAACATCGAATCGAACCGGGCGAAATGGCAGGCGATGTTGCCTGGGAGTGTGGACGAAGCAGTGAAGTTTGAGGAAGAATGGGGCGATGTTTTGGGCCTTGTGCTCGGCGCTGAGCGGCCGGATGTCAATGACCTTGCGCCGGAGCGCGTCGGGTTCGACGAACGTTCTGAGTATGTGCAGGAGCGTTGGGTGCTTGGCCGGGCGGCGGCGGGAGACCGGATTCCCGCGATCCTGTATCGCGCGGCCGACCCGACTCCGCAGGATGCCGTTCTCGTGGTACATGGCGACGGCAAGGCGCAGTTGGCCGATGTCGAACATGGCGGACCCGGCCCGCTGGTGTCGGGGCTGATCGCGCAAGGAAAAGCGGTGCTCGTGATCGATGCGTTCCTGATTGGCGAGCATCATGCGCCTGGCGCGGTTACGAAGCGTGTGCGCGAGGGCAGGTTTATGGATACGTTCCAGCCGACCGACACGGGCTACCGCGTGCAGGACGTGCTGACGGCGCTGGCCTACTTGCGTTCACGGCGCGACATGACGGGGACGATCGACGTGATCGGTTTGGGCGACGGCGGCGTATGGTGTCTGTTGGCCGGAGCGATTGACGGTGGGGTGCGCAAGACGCTGGTAGACGCGAACGGATTCGACGCCGACGACGACGCGGCGTGGGTGGCGCGGCATTACACGCCGTGCATCCGCAGCGTGGGCGACATCGATACGGCGGCCGCGCTGTTGGCCCCGAAGGGACTGGCGATCTGGAATGCGCCCGAGTCGTTCATCGACGGCATCCGCGATCGCTACGCAGCCATCGCGCCCGGCGCGTTGCACATCGAGCCGGATCCGCCGACGGCGGCGGCGCTGCTGGCCGCGGTTCAGGGAATATCCTGATGACCGAGGCCCCCGCCAAGCCCGAGGCCGTGGACCGGTTCGTCCACATCGCCGATCTTCATTTTTGGCGGGTGGTGGTGAACCCGTTGCGCCTGATGAACAAGCGTTTCCTCGGCAACTTGACGGTGATTCTGCGGCGCCGCCACGAGTTTGTGATGGAACGCGCCGAGTCGTTCGCGGATGAAGTCGCGGCGACGGGCGTCTCCACCGCGGTCCTCACAGGCGACTTTGTGTCGACCGCCACGGACGAAGAATTCAAACTGGCGGCGGGCTTTGCGCGCGGGTTGCGCGAGCGCGGACTGACCGTGTACGCCGTTGCGGGCAACCACGACGTGTACACCTACGAGTCCAGGCGCGCGCGGCGATTCGAGCAATATCTCGGCGAATTTTTGGTGGATGGTGGCGCGCCCGCCATGGTGCGCTTGCCCGGCGGCACGCCGCTGATTCTCTTCCCGTCCGCACGCCCGCGTCTACTGTCGGCGCGGGGACGCGTGACGCCCGAGACGATCGGACGCGTGCGGGAGTTGTTGCAGGACTGCGGTCCCGTGGCGTTCGTGGCCGCCCACTACCCCTTCCTCAACACCACGCACGGCTACGCCTCACATGCGTTTCGGCGCCTGCGGCACGCCGCATGGTTGCGCTGTGTATTGGGCGAGTCGGGCAAGCGGATTCTCTACGTGGCCGG
>JAACEL010000238.1 GCA_011682535.1 Nitrospiraceae bacterium
CCTGGGCGCTGGAGGCGGTGTCGAGCGCGCCGAGTACGTTAACGCCGACAATGGCGGCGAGGATGGCGATGATGGCCACGACGACCATCAGCTCGACGAGGGTGAAACCCGCTTGCGCTTGGCGCCGCTTGACGGCCGGTTCTCGTGTCATAGTCTAACTCCTTTCGGGCCGGCCGCATGCCCCATTGGGCGGCTCAACCGATGTTCTTGCTCATGGTCAGGATGGGCAGCAAGATCGACAAGACCAAAAAGCCCACAAAAAGGCCCATGACAACGATAATGACCGGCTCAAGCAGTCCGACGAGGGCCTCGACGGCCAGTTCGACGTCGTCGTCATAGGTGTCGGCCACTTTGAGCAACATGCTCTCGATCTCGCCGCTGCGCTGTCCCAGATCCACCATGTGGATCAACATCGGCGGGAAATAGCCCGTCTCTTTGAGCGGGCGGGCCAGATCCTTGCCTCGGCGTACACCTGCCTTAACGTCGGCCATGGACTCTTCGATGACGGTGTTGCCAATCACGGTCTTGACAACGTCGAGCGACCGCATCATGGAGAGGCCGCTCTCAAGCATGGTGCCAAGAGTGCGGGCGAAGCGGGCGCTGATCAGCTTGAGTTGCAGGGTACCGTAGAAGGGTATCTTGAGTCGGATGCGGTCCCAGGTAAGGCGGCCTTTGCGTGTGCCCACCCACAGGCGCCAGAGGGCCAACACGCCGAAGACGCTCAGCGCGATCAGCCACCACCAGTGGCCGATGAAACGGCTGGTACCGATCATGACCTCGGTGACGGCAGGCAGATCCTGGCCCTGGCGCTGGAAGATCTGGGTGAGCTTGGGTACGATCACCATCATGAGGAAAACGATGAGAGCGAGGGCGAACAAGCCGACGAACACCGGATAGGCCATGGTCGACAGAACGCGGGAACGCAGACGGGCCTGGTGCTCTTCGATGTCGGCCAGGCGCACGAGCACCTGTTCGAGCGCGCCGCTGGCCTCGCCGGCGCCCACCATGTTGCAATAGAGTTGGGAGAAGATGCGCGGGTGGCGCGACAAGGAGTCGGCGAGGGTACTGCCGGCTTTGACGCGGTCGCGCACGTCGTAGATGGCCTGTTTTAGACGGGGCTTCGGGGTTTGGTCGAGCATGGCGGTGAGCGACTCGACGAGCGGCATGCCCGCCTGGAGCAGCACGGCGAATTGGCGCGTCATAAGAGCGACGTCGCGCACGGACACACGCCCAAGCTGAATGCCTTTGATGGAGGGGTCTTTGGCGATGGCGTTGTCGGAAGTGGGCAACGCGCGCATGCGGCGTTCGCCGGTGGCTTCCTGAATGCCGGTCGGGAACAGATCCTGGTCGCGCAGTTTGCGCCGCGCGGACACGGGCGAGTCGGCGTCGATGACGCCCTTGGTCGCCTTACCCGATTTGGCAATTGCCTTGTATTCGTAAATGGCCATAGCGTGTCGGCGGGCAGCCGCGATCGGGCCCGCCGTTCCCCGTTTCTAGGAGCCTGATTTCTACTCGAAAACTTCTTCGACGATGTCGTCGCGTGTAACGCGCAGTACTTCTTCAATGGTCGAGGTTCCCTCGGCCACTTTGACGGCGCCGTCGCCGCGCAGTGTGCGCATGCCCTCTCGAATGGCCTCGCGCTTGAGGATGTTGGAATCGACGCCTTGAAGGGCCAACTCCTGAATCCGAGGCGTGAGCACCAATAGTTCGAAAATGCCGGTTCGGCCGTAGTAGCCGCGGTCCTGGCACTTGCTACAGCCGCGTCCGCGGTAGGCCACCATCCCATCGATCTTGTCGGCGGGCACGCCCAATTCGCGCAAGCTCTCGGGCTCGGGCGTATAGGGCTCTTTGCAGT
Organism: Nitrospiraceae bacterium; assembly: GCA_011682535.1. Classification (GTDB taxonomy): domain Bacteria; phylum Hydrogenedentota; class Hydrogenedentia; order Hydrogenedentales; family SLHB01; genus JAACEL01. The sequence goes on from JAACEL010000238.1 coordinate 1,856, forward strand.
GCTCGCAGATACGGCGCACGAGACGCTGGGCCATGATGGCGATGGTGGACGAGGTGACCAGGAAGGGCTCGATGCCCATGTTGACGAGCCGGGTGACGGCGCCGGCGCTGTCGTTGGTGTGCAGCGTGGCGAACACGAGGTGGCCGGTCAGGGAAGCCTGGATGGCCATCTCGGCGGTCTCGTGGTCGCGGATCTCGCCGACGAGAATGACGTCGGGGTCTTGGCGCAGGATGTGGCGCAGGCCGAGGGCGAAAGTAAGGCCGATCTTGGGCTGCACCTGGATCTGGCCGATGCCGGACATCTGGTATTCGATGGGATCCTCGACGGTGATGATGTTCTTGTCGGGTGAGTTGACCCGCTGGAGGGCGGCGTAAAGCGTGGTGGACTTGCCGGAACCGGTGGGACCGGTGACGAGGATGATGCCGTGGGAATGGGTGATGAGTTTATCGACAAGCTGGTAGTCTTTCCTGAACATGCCGAGTTCTTCAAGGCTGAACAGGAAGGTGCCCTTCTCGAGGATACGCATGACGATGCGCTCGCCGAAGGCGACGGGGATCACCGAGACACGGATATCGATCTCTTTGCCGCTGAGGCGGATTTTGATGCGGCCGTCCTGAGGCAGGCGGTGCTCGGCGATGTTCATGTTGGCCATGATCTTGATGCGCGAGGTCACGGCGGCCTGCTGGGATCGGGGGACGACGAGTTTCTCGTAGAGGACACCGTCGATGCGGTAACGCACGCGGACTTCGCGCTCGAAGGGCTCGACGTGGATGTCGGAGGCGCGTTCTTTGACCGCTCCCGAGATGAGCAGGTTGATCAGCTTGATGATGGGGGCTTCGTTGGCGAGATCGAGCAGGTCGCGCTCGGATTCGAGCGCGTCGAGCACGTGGAGTTCGCCGTCCTCTCCTTCTTCGTCCATGGTGATGCTATCGATCATATCGGCGGCGTTTTCGCCTTGCTGGTCGAAATAGCCGTCGATGATGGACTGGATTTCGGTTTTGCGGCACAGGACGGGCTGGACCGAGCCGCCGAGCAAGAGGCGCAGGTCGTCGAGAGGTTGCAGATTGAGCGGGTCGTTGATGGCGACCTGGAAGGCAGAGCCGTTCCGCCGATAGGGGACCATGTGGTATTCGCGAATGAACCCTATGGGTACCTTGGTGGTCAACGCCGCGTCAATCTGATCGACAATATCGCGTTCGAAAGGCATGTCGAATTGCCGGCTGAGGGCTTCGAGCAACTCGTCTTCCTCGATGTAACCGAGATCGGTGAGGATGTCCCCGAGCCGCTTGGGGCGGATCTTCTGAAGTTCAAGGGCTTCGGTCACCTGTTCGCGGTGGACGTGCCCCAGTTCAACGAGAATCTCGCCGACTTCCAGATCGAGTTTGTCGGCCATGAATTACCTCTCGATGTCGCCGCGGCCAAACCCCTTGGAGTCGAGCATGTCTTGGGCGCGTTGGGCGCTCGGCCAGTATTTACTGCGCAGCCTGTTGCGCTTCTTGAAGCGTTTGATGATGCCTTGCTCGAAGAGCACGTCGACGTTGGCGGCGCGGAATTCGTCCATCTTGAAGTCGGTCACACGCCGGTGGTCGCCGCCGTCTTTGATGATGTAGGGCGTAATGAGCACGACGACGTTCTGCTTCTTGCGGCTGTCGCTCTTGGTGCGGAACAGCCAGCCGAGCAGGGGCAGGTCACCCAAGCCGGGGGTCTGGCTGCTGCTGTGAGAGGTGGTCTCTTTGAGCAGCCCCCCGATGACGCCCGTCATGCCGTCTTTGACGACGACGATGTTGTTGACCTGGGTCTTGTTGAAGGTCGGCCCAAGCTCGTTGGAGTCGATGCCGACGCTGCTGGGCGTCGCTTCGGAGACTTCGATCTCGGTTTCGATGGAGACATAGTCGCCTTCGTTGATATGCGGGGTGACGGTCATCTTGACGCCAACGTCTTCGCGGTTGATGCCGCTGCCGTAGCTGGTCAGTCCGTAGCGGGAATCCTGGCTGGTGCCGGTGCGGGGGTCGTAGCTGTAGCCCGACCGCTGGCTGGGTACGGGGATCTCCTGGCCGACGATGATGCTGGCGGGTTCATTGTCGAGCGCGGTGAGGCTGGGCTGCGACAGGATGTCGATGTCGGTGAGCGTGGACAGGGCCCGAAGCAGCAGCGGGACGAAAGGAATCTCGATTTTCTGGCCGTTGACGGTGGCGGTGAACTTGTCGTAGATGCCCGCGGTGAGCCCGCCGGCCGCGCCAAGAGAAAGCAGCGAACTGGCCGTCGTGATACCCGCGGTGCCGTCGGCCAGGCTGGTGGCGAGGTTGGCGGTCTGTATCAGCGAGGAGATGTTGCCGGGGTTGGACATGCCGAAGCCGTCGTTGCCGGTCAACGCCGCGGAGTCAACACTGAGGCCGAAGGTGTCTTGGACGCTGACGTCCATGATGACGGCTTCGATGAGCACTTGGCGCTGGGGCACGTCGAGCTGGGCGATGATCTCTTTGATGAGCTTGTAGTCTTGCGGCGCGGCGAGTATGAGCAGGGAGTTGGTCTGCTCGTAGCGGGTGATGAGAACTTTCTTCTCGAAGGGCTGAATCTCGCCGCTCTGGGCCGCGCCTTTGTCGGAGCCTTGGCGGGGGGCCACGCCTAGGATGGAATTGAGGGCGGATTCGACGTCCTCGGCGCTCGCGTTGAGCAGCGGGTAGACGTTCATACTGTTGCGCTCGTAGGGCGTGGGGGTGTCGAGTTGCGTGACGAGGTCGCGCACCTGATCCATGATGGACGTAGTGGCGGTGACGATGAGGGCGTTGAGGCGTTCGTCGGATACGATGCGTAAGACTTGCTCGGCGGAACCGATGATCATGGGCGCCGCTTGGCCGGGTATGTTGGGGCGTTGACCAAGCCGCGTGCTGCTCGTGCGGGTTCGGGCGGTGGTCGTCCGGGTCGGTTTCGGCTTGGGGGCCGCGCCAGCCTCGGTCAGAACTTCCTGAATCTGCTGCGAGAGCACCTCGGCACGGGCGTATTCGAGGGTGAAGATCTCGAGTTGGGTGTCGAACCCGGGGATGTCGATGTCTTCGAGGAAGGTGAACATGCGGCGCAAGCCGTCGGCGGTGTCGGTGATGATGAGGGTATTGGTACGCTGGTAGGCGTCGACGACGGAGGAGCGGCTGCCGAGTTTCTGGAGAATGGCGGCGCATTCGCCTGCATCGGCGTACTGTACGTTCACGATGTGGGTGGAAAGTTGGTCGTAGCTCTCTGGAACGCCTTTGGTTCCTTTGACGATGCCGATCTTCTCGGTGTTTTCCCCGGCGGGTACGACGCGAATCAGGTGGCCGGGGATGGTCTCGACGAGATTGTAGCCGCGAGCCGTGAGCAGGGCCTCGAGCACCTGGTAGGCCAGTTCGGGTGGGATCTTGTCGTGGGTGACGACGGTGACGCGCATCGAGGCGATGCCGGGGTCGATGTCGAAGTTCTTACCCGTCATGCGGCCGATGGCCTTGACCACCTCGGTGAGAGGCGTGTCGGTATAGTCGAACGAGACGGGCTCGCTGGGGATGCCGCCGTCTTTGAGCAGACTATCATCGGAGGGTTGGCCGGCCTTGGGCGTGGTCACGGCCGGGCGCGCGGGGACACTGCGGCGGATGCCGCGGCGAGAGGGCTGCACGGTGCGGGGCCCTGAAGGCATAGGCGGGCGAATGGGCGTTGGACGCGCCATCGGAGCCTCTTTCTCAGCCGTCTCCACCTCCAGCGCATCGGCATCGGCGGCGGCGGCGTGTTCAACGATTTCCTCGCCGACCAGTTCTTCGACCTTCTCGGCGTCGACGTTCTCTTGGGCATGCGCGGGCCAGCCTAAAAGACACCCCATCGCCAGTACGAGCACCGCATATACTACGAGCCGGATGTTCACAGTCTTTCCTTCCCAGTTTCGCCGTGTGTGCGCCGCACGGGCAGGCGCTATTTGAGCCTGTAGGTCACGGTGACGGGTTTGCCGTCGCGCAACAGGCCTATGCGCACCATACTCGAATTGCGATATTTTTGGATCAACTCGAAGACCTTGTTCTCGCTGTCGATCTTCTCGTTGTTGACAGATTGAAGCACGTCGTCGTTACGCAGGTCGAGTTCGGCCGCCATGGGCAACGATTCGAGGTTGCTGGCGGTGATACCGGCGATCTTGCCGTTGGCGTCGCGGTACATGTCGGGCTGGATCTTGGTGATAATGTCGGTGTAGTTGACGAACAGCTCCTGGACGAGCTTGTTCTTGTCAACGGCGATCTGCTTGGAAGGCCCCGAAGTGCGGGCCGCGGTGCGTGTGGCAGTCGTTGGCTTTCCGGGCGTGGGACCGTCTTCCTCGCCATCGGCCTTGAGGACTTCACGCCGGTTGAGGCGCCTGTTCATCAGGATCACGCGGCGGGGATAGACCTCCTCGAGGAACACCTCCTCCATGACCATCTGTCCAACCGCAAAGGTTCCGAGGATGTTTTTCTTTTCATTGAGAATCGTGGCTGTGGCGTAGATGTCCGTGGGCGTTGTGGCGCTGGTGCCTACGAGTTTGAGATGCGCCGGCGCGGGCTCGGGATCGGGATCGGGATCCTTGACAACGGGCACGACTGGTCCCGTCGATGCAACCTGTCCGACCTGACCGAACAGGCGGCTTTTTACGATGCTGTCGTATGCGTTGCGGGGTTTGAGTTGGGCAAGCAGACTGCCGGATACGGGAGCGCCATCGGTGACTTCCGTGCCGGAGGATCCACCGCCGTCACCCTTGACGTTGAGCACGTCCAGGGCGACGAAGAGGGCTCCGGCGAAGATCAAGAGGATGAGTAGCCAATCCAAAGCGAGAAGCGCTTGGCGTATGGCCAGTCTCTGCAGCATGTAACCCTCATATCTTGCGCATTACGCCGCCAGCCGGCGGCGGCGCTTGCCTTATCTTTATGTACGACGGGGCGTCACCGAGGACGCCTTCCGGCGGCAAACGGGGCAGTGCGCATCCACCACTGCGCCACCCCGCTGTTTATCGTCTCGATATTAAGAACTTCAGCGCCGGAATGCAAGCGGATTGCGCCGTTTAGGAACGGCGCCCCCCCTTTTTCACCGGCGTTGGATAAACGCAACGATACGCGTGGGAGTTGACAGAGGAAGCGCAGCAAATAACGCCGGAGCATGTCACAGTTTTCGCACAAATCCCCCATGAGCGGAAGGAGGGCAGGTGAGCACCGCGCAGGCTGGAAGCCTGCGCCACATCCGCGATTGCGGGAACACAACACCACTCAGCCAAAACAAACGCTCAACCCGGATGAGCCGCCTATTTCTTGTCCTGTCTCTTCACGATCCCGCGAAGATACGCCTTGTAGTCTTCGAGCGATACACGGCCGTCCTTGGCGTTGCCGCCTGCAATGGCGGCCGCGGATTTGGCCAGCGCCGACTGGGCTTCGAGGCTCGAGGCCTTGATGTATTGGGTGTTCTTGGCACCCTGGACCACTTCGAGCTTGCCGCGCCCGCCAGCCACGACGAGGTAACCGTAACCTGCGCGGTACTCCAGGTACAACACCACGCTCTCACCCTTGAGGAATCGGGGCATCTCGGTGGCGGTGGTGACCACATCGCCGATGCGGCCGCCAGGCACGCGCAGTTGCAGGGTAGAGCCGACGTTCAGGTTATTACCCTTGACGGTGTCGGTAATCGTGAGAGCGATGTCGGTCATGATGCGGCTTCGGTCGCCGAAAGCGACCCAGACACAGGTGGTGGAGTCGA
>JAACEL010000239.1 GCA_011682535.1 Nitrospiraceae bacterium
GGGTCGTCAATAGAGTAGAATCGGCTGTAATGACGGAGGCGGAGGCGGAACGTGCCGCGGGTAAAAGGAAGGGAATGCCATGGAGCGCAACTGGCCTCAGTTACACCACGACGTCGTCTTCGGACGCGCGGGCGGTAAAATCATCTGGCAGCCGCGGATCGGTTGCTGGTATACCGATAAGCAATTCGACGGCACGCCGCTTCCAGCACCGTACACGGGCATGTCGGTGCTGGAGGTGTACCGCGCGCTGGATTGCTCGGCGCGTCTCTACGACTTCAACACCTGTTTCCGGCGGATTCCACATCCCGACGAACGCCACGAGGAGCGTCCGCTCGGCGGCAACCGATTCGAACAGACCATTACCACGCCGGCGGGTGTGCAGAAGGCCATCTACCGCGCCACCCCCACCAGTGCCTGCCGCGTCAACGAGAAATGGGAAGTGTCGGATCCGGAGGAGTTGCGGGTGGCGGCGTGGCGCGAACGCCACACGACGTGGGCGTGGGATCAGGAACGGTTCGACGCGACACAGGCGGCATGGGGCGACTTGGGCGCGCCGACGATGTTCATGCCGCGCATGAACGTGCAAAGCCTCTACCTGGAGAAGATGGGCATCCAGGAAGGGATTATGGCCATCTACGAATACCCCGAGGCCGTCGAAGAATACTTCGAGGCGCTTGAGGTGTGCCACGACCGCCTCATCGACATCATCAACGCCTGCCCTATCGACATCATCAACTTCGGCGAGAACGTCCACTCGAGCACGCTGCCGCCCGATCTGTTCGAGCGTTACCACCTGCCTGCCTGCCAAAGGCGTTGTGAACGCCTGCACGAGGCCGGCAAGTTCGTCCACTCCCACTGGGACGGCGATTGCGGTCCGCTGTTGCGGTATGCTCAAGAGACCGGCCTCGACGGCATCGAGGCCATCACCCCCCAGCCGCAGGGCGACGTGACGCTCGATCAGGTAAAGGACGCGCTGGGCGACACGATGTTTCTCGTGGACGGCCTGCCGGCCGTTTACTTCGACGATACGTACGACGAGCAGGTGCTGATCGATTGTACCCATCGGCTGATCGATCTGTTTGCGCCCAGGCTTGTGCTGGGGATCTCCGACGAGATCTCCTCGACCGGAGACATCGAACGCGTTCGCACCGTGGGCGAAATCGTAGACCGCTACAATGCGTCGTGCGAATCCGCGGGAGACGCGTAGACGCACCTCGCCACCACGCGGTATAGTGACGGCGCTATGATGGGGACTGGTTCGCACGAGGATTATGATGTCACCATCGCGTTGCTGACGCGCGACGCGGGGGCTGTGCTTGGGCGGCTGTTGGAGGCGGTGTTCGCGCAGGAGACGGGGCGGCGGGTCGAGGTGTTGGCGGTGGATTCGGGTTCGTCCGACGGCACGTTGGAGATCCTCCAGAAATACCCGGTGCGCATGTGTACGATCCCCAAGGGGGAGTTCAATTGGGGGCGGACGCGTGAGTATGCGTACGAGCAGTCGCGCGGACGTGTGGTGATTAACCTGTCGCAGGACGCCGTTCCCGGGGATGCGGACTGGCTCGAACACCTGGTACGTCCGCTCGACGATCCCAGCGTGGCGGTGTCGTGTGGTTCTTCTGTGCCGGATCCTGAGCGCGCCTTCGCGCAGTTCCCGTGGGAGCGCAACGGTTACTTCTACTTCACGCGCGAGATTGGGCGGTTTGTTTCGCGTTACGGCAAGGGGCTTTCGTTCGCGAACTCGGCGGTGCGGCGCGCGGTGTGGGAGCACCTGCACTTCGACGAGCAACCCACCGGCGAGGACTTCCAGTTTCAAAGAAAGCTCTACGCCGCGGGACTGGCGATCGCCTTCCCGGATGACGCCCCGGTGTTGCATCATCACAACTACAGCCTGGGGGGCTTGTGGCGGCGTTGCCGGAACGAGGGCTACGCGCTGAAGTTGCTCGGGTGCGCATATAGCGAGGCCGATCTGGCGCTCGACCTGCTGAGCGGGCGCAAGTATGTGCAGTGGCTGCGCGAGTTAAAGCGGGGCAGTCTACGCACGGCGGCAGACGTGTCGTTCCCCGTGCTGCGTCCGCTGGCCGTCTACATGGGCAGCCGTTTCACGCGGGGTCCGATATGGTATTGAATGAGAAGATCCGCGCCTATTACCGCGAAAACCCGCTGATGGTGAGTTCGCCGTTCGGCGGGGTCGATGGCGTCAACCGGAACTTGTTCGACCGCGTTTTCCACACCTTGGATATCGAACTCGACGGCCGGGCGGTGCTGGACGTGGGTTGCGGGCGGGGCTATGCAGCGAAGGTGGTGACGGAACGCGGTGGGAGCTATGTGGGCGCTGACTTCGTCGCGAGCCGCCCCGGTTCTCCGCATGTCCTTGCCGACGGTGCGCGACTGCCGTTCGCGGATGCCTCGTTCGACCGCGTGTTCTGCATCGATGCCTTCGAGCATTTCCCGAATGCCGAGGATGCGGCGGCGGAGTTCCTGCGTGTGCTGTGTCCGGGGGGAAGCGTCTTCTTGAGCGTGCCCAACTACGCGAACGTGGCGGGGTTCGTGAAGGCGTATTGCGAACGCTGGGGCGGGTATGCCCCGGACACATGGGCCCCGTTCCGCCATTGGCAGCCGCAGGAATTGGAGCGTCCGCTGACGGGCGGGGCCGTGCGGCGTATTTTTCGGGGCGTTGGCTTCCGAGACTTCCGCCGCATGGGTCACGGTGCGGAGGTGTCGCTGGGAATGTTTCCGTGGATCGCCCACCGGCGGATGCCCGAAGCGGTGCTGTTCCGGCTGCAACGCCTGTTCGGGGCGGTGGGGCCGGCCATCGCCAAAGTCTGCCCCACGCTGAGTCTGCATCAGTTCTGGCGGATCGACAGCCCGGGCGCCGGGTAGCGTATTGTGGCGCGCCCGAAGTACCCAGCGAAGTGGGAGTAGGTGTGTGTCCCGCATGCCGCAATCGCTGAAAGCTGGGGACAGTCCCGTCTCGCTTCGCTCGCTTGGTACAGTCCCCGTTTTCGCTGATAGTCGCGCCGGAAGGTGAGGGGCGTGTAGTATAGTTGTAGAAACAACAGGCCCGTTCCGGATGGATGGCTAGGCAGATGGGTGTGCGACGCATCATTCAGAAACTGAAGCTGCGCTATGGCTCGCAGACGATGGTGATCCGCACGTTGCGCGCGATGGGGGTGCGAATTGGCGAGCGGTGCCGGATCTACACGAGCCACTTTGGCGCGGAACCTTGGCTGGTGCGGATCGGCGACCATGTGTGCGTGTCGAACGACGTGACGTTCGTGTGCCACGGCCTCACGTGGCCGTTTCAGGACAAGCACGACTCCCTGACGTCTTTCGGCACAATCGAGATCCGCGACAACTGCCAGATCGGGGTGCGGGCCACAATATTGCCGAACGTGACGATTGGCCCGAACGCGGTGGTGGGGGCGTGCAGCGTGGTGACGAAGGACGTGCCGCCCGGCAGCGTGGTGGCGGGCAACCCGGCGCGCGTGATTGGCACGATCGAGGAGCACGAGCAGAAATGCCTTGCGCGCCACATCGACATTCCCGACGACCCTGAGGACGTCCGGCGCGTACTTGAGAAGCACTTCTGGGAGGATGAGGCGTGAAGTTGGCCCTCCTGTGCGGCAATCGCTTCAACCCGTGGCATTTCCAGGGCTACGGCCTGTTGCCCGGCGACCCCGAGATCAGCGTGTTTCGGGCTGAATCGCAGATCCAGCGCTTCTTCGACGAACGGAACGATACCTCGTTCCCGTTCGATTTCCAGCGCATTTATTTCGAAGAACAGGTTGGCAATCCCCTCACGCGCTTCGTCAAATCCCTGCGGACCACCTGGTCGAATCGCGAGCCGCGCATCGTGCCGTTCCATGAGCGGTTGAAGGGATACGACGTCGTTCAATCCTGGGAGCTGTTTACGGACTGGTCGGCGCAGGCGCTATTGGCGCGGGAGCGTTTCGACGTGCCGTTGGCGGTGATTGTGTGGGACAACATCCCGTTCAACATGGAGCGCAACCCCGAGCGCCGGGCCATCAAGAAACGTGTGACCGAGGGCGCGGACGTGTTCATCGTGCATACGGAGCGTTCGGAGCGGATGCTGGACTTCGAGGGCGTGCCCGCCGGGAAGCTGGTGCGGCTTAACCCGGGCGTCGACACCGATGCGTTCTCACCGGGCCCGGGCAAGCGGGCGGAATTCGGGGTGCAGGACGACGATTTCGTGGTCCTCTTTGTTGGCTGGTTTTTGCCGCGCAAAGGGATCGACTTCCTGCTGCTTGCGTTGCGCGAACTGGTGCAAGGCCAGGCCACGACGGGGAGGCGTGTACGGCTGCTGATGGTGGGCTCGGGGCCGGGCCAGGATCGCGTAGAACAACTAATCGACCGCCTGGGCGTGCGCGACAGTTGCGTGTTCGGCGGGGCGCTGCCCTACAGCCGCATGCCCGACGCGTTCCGGTCGGCCGACTGCTTTGTCCTGCCGAGCATTGCAACACCGGAGTGGCAGGAACAGTTCGGGATGTCGCTCATCGAATCGATGGCCTGCGGGACGCCGATTGTGACGACGTTGAGCGGGGCGATACCCGAGGTGGTGGGCGACAACGCGATCCTGTGTCAGCCCAACGATTTTGTGGCCCTGCTCGACGCCATCAAACGCCTGATCCTGAATCCGGGCCTTCGGGAAGACCTGGCCAAGGCCGGCCGGGCTCGTGCTATGGAGTACTTCAACTTGCAGGGATTCGCCCAAGGGCTCTCGCGCGTTTACGAAGACTTGTGTTAGTCTGTTTTCTAGTGGTATGAATCATGTAAATGGACCATTATCCTGAAGGCACGCCGGGCGAGGTCGCGATGGCGCCTCAACTGACTTAACTGACCTCAAGCCACGGGTGCCACCTCCAAACTCGTTTGGGGGTGTGTAATGGGCGGTTCACGTCCGCTTGATGTAGGCGTTTTTGTATGATGGACATGCCGACGGTGCTGCGACGCGGACACGTCAGCCTGGATCCTACACCCCCAAACGCAGTTTGGGGGTGGCACCCGCATCGCACTGCGAAGTGAAGAGGGCAGGATAATGGCCTTCAATTTTGGGACACACCACTAGGTTCTCGAAGGTGGGGAAGAGACGATGGACGAACCGGCACTCACGACGACAACATCGTTGCGCGGCGGCACACTCGGCGATCGAATGCGCGCGGCGCAGAGCTTTGCGGAGCGGCTGCGTTTGTTGAGACCGTTTACGGCGTTGTGCGAGACGATCGCGCGTGCGCACGCCCAGGGCTACGCTCACCGTAATCTACACCCCGACAACGTCCTCGTGAGTGAGTACGGCGAGGCCGTCGTGATGGGGTGGGAACTTCGCAAGACCCGCGGCAAAGAGGATCCGCATCAGGAGACGATCGCCAAGATCGTGCGGGGTCTCTGTACGGAAGGCCCTGGAGTCTCCGGCTTGCGCATGCGGATCGAGTACTTGGCGCCGGAGATGCTGCTCGATCACCGGGAAGACGTGGGCGCCGCATCGGACGTGTACGCGCTCGGCGCGATCTTATACGAACTGCTGACCGGGCGCACGCCGTTCGAGGGCGAGGGCAAGGAACTGGTCAACCGTATCACGGCGGGGCACGCGGAACCGGTGGCGGAGATCGAACCCGATGCGCCCGAAGAACTGGCCGAAGCGTGCGCGCGATGTCTTCATCGCGAGCCCAGCGCGCGGTATGCGTCCGCGGGGGAACTGGCGGAGGAATTGCATCGTTTCCGGACGGGTGTTTCGTTGCGCGTTCAGGGGAGGACCGCGCAGGAGACATTGGGGAATTACAAGGCGCTGTTTGCCGGGGCGGGGATCCTGCTGCTGGTGGTGCTGGCGGGAGCCGTGATGAACAGCCGGCGTGCCGCAAACGAGGTGGCGCTGCTGCGCGAAACACGCGAGGCCGACCTTGATGCGCGGGCCGAGGCGGAGCGGCGCAGTGCGGAACTGGCGGAGCGGGCCGACACATCGCTGCGGGCGCAAGAAAGGGCCGAGCAGGAACGAGACCGGACCTATGAGGAATTGGTTCAGTGCCAGCTCGACCTGAAGCGGACCGAGCGCGAACGCGACGTAGCGGTCGCCGCACTGGGCGCCGCCACCGAGACTGGCGTCACCGATCTCGACAAGCTGGACGACATTCCACCCCCACCGGAGGATGAAGATGTGCCGTCGCCGGAAGAGGATGACGTATTGCCGCCGGGGGCGAATGCGCCCTCCGAAGCCGAACGCATCGACAATGCCCGCGGCCGGCGCGCCTTGACGGCCGCGGAATTTAAGCGTGTCCTGCCCGATCTCGATGCGTGCCTGGCCGCGCGGGAGGCCGGGGACGGAACAATGCAGGTGACCGTGCGCATCGCCGACGAAGGATTCAGGGAGAGCGTCGAGAAGCTCGGCTTCCGCGATGGCGACGTCATCACGCGAATCGGCCGCGAAGCCGTCGACAGCGTGGCGCAAGTGACCGACACGTTGAGGCACGTCGAGCGGGCGCAGGGATTCTCGGTGCGGATCGTTCGCGACGGCCGGGCGAGTTGGATGCGGGTCCGCGTGGCGGCGGAACGCGAACCGCTGAAACCCGAAGCGAAGGTTCCGTCCGAAGAGGAGAAGTCCGAGTCTTCGGCTTCCGCGGGGGAACCGCCCGTGCCGGAGGTCGGCCCGGCCGCGGCGGCCCCGGCTGACTCCGGCTCCTGATCACGCTTCGCGGTATTCTTCCGTAACGTCTCTCCACGCCGGGGGTATGATTGGAAGGACGGAAGAAGCAGCGCCATCCAGTGCGGACTGTCCCGTCTCGATAGGCTCGCTTGGCTGGGCGAGTGCCGATGTTTCCATTCCCCAACACAGGAGGAGTGTGTCATGTCCAAAAGTCTTACCATGCTGCTGCTCAGCGCTCTTGCCGTTACTGCGTTTTCTGGCTGTCCGCCCGGCGGCCCCCCGCCGTTCGATGCCAGCGGCGACTATTCCGGAACGTGGTCGGGCCAGACGGAGGGCGCTGAGAAAACCGAGGAAGTGGTGGCGTGTCCGCTCACGATGTCGCTCGTGCAAGCTGCGGAGGCCGCTTACCCGAAAAACCGCGGCGTGACGGGTGTGGTTGAGATCGATTTCTCTTGCCTGGTGCTTCCCGAGTGGATCGAGGAGCCGCCGCCCGCGCTCGTTAATGTCACGGGAATTCTGTTAGACGACGGAACGCTTGGTTTGCTCACCGGCGGCTGCGGCACCGGCTTGTGTGTCGCGCTCGGTCTGAAGGGCACGGGGGAGGACGTTGACCTCGACGGCTTCATGGACACGTACAGCGGGGAGTGGTCGTACGTGATCATGCTGGCGGGCGTGCAGCCGTTTGGGGTTAAGGGCGTGTTTTCGGTGGAAGTGGATCTTTTTGAATAACACAGGCATTCGGCGCTTCCCCTTGGGAGCGGTTTCCACTATGATGGAAGCTACTCCGTGCACAACGCCGGGAGTGAAGAAATCGCTCGAAACGGCCTAACCACGCCCATGGGACGTGGCATCGCCGGCCGTTTCGTGGCTTCGCCACCGCGATTTCCGCTAAGCGATTTGTTCCAAGCAACCGGGTTGCCGTAAT
>JAACEL010000240.1 GCA_011682535.1 Nitrospiraceae bacterium
TCCCTACTACTCGCAGAACTACGCCATCGACGGTCCGGCCATCTACCCCGAGTATCTAACCGACCCCAAGGCGCTCATTTGCCCATCGGACAGTGATGCGGGCGAGGCGGAGACGTATATCCAAGACCTCTTGACCGCTCTTCAGGGACCGGGGCCCTACGTTCTGCCCATTGAGGGCTTCACCACGACGCGCGAGGGACTGGTGGCCTCGATTACCGATGACTTCTCCTACGCCTACATGGGCTTTGCCTACAGCGATGCAGCAGAAGCGGTCGGGGCAATCGCCATTTCCCGCACCCTTGTCGAGGGGGGCAACGGCGCTCTGAATTTCGATGAAGACCTGGATGCCTCATCGTTCGCCGGCGTTGTTATCGGCGGTGTGGATCTCGGTCGCAGCGGACTGGGCGGCGGCTCCACGATCTACCGGCTCCGCGAAGGAATCGAACGTTTCGCGATCACCGATATCAACAACCCCGCGGCCTCGGCCCAAGCCCAGAGTTCCATTGTTGTGATGTGCGATGTCTTTGCCGCTGTCGAAGCCAGCGCCCCGAGCTTCACAAAGCCGGGTGTGACGAAGTTCAACCACATCCCCGGCGGCGCCAATTTCCTGTACATGGACGGACACGTTAGTTTTCATCGCTATCAGCCGGCTTCGGGCGACTATCTGCCCGGCGGTGCTCTCGAACTACTGGACTACGGCGCCTTCCCGTGCTACGCCTATTTCGCCCGGGAACTGGGTGGGAGTCAATCTGGAGAGGTCGGTGGAACGGTTCACCAGGCACCTTAACCCATAAGTCAAACACAGCAGTAAAGGCAATCGTAGCGAGGGTGGGGTATTGCGCCACGCGGTGGTACTCCACCCTCGCTTTCTGCGAGGAAGGAAGGGGCCTCTTTCGCGTTCTTGGACCCACTGCCGAAAGATAGCGTATGCGTGTTTCACCCGCGAAAGCCACGTTGCTTGCCTTGGTTACGCTCGGTCTCCGGATCTTCCAGAGCATGGAGGGGGGAGAGCCACACGACATACTCGCGGCATCAAACCTCATGGTCCTGCCTGTCCTGGCCATCTTCTTCACCGCGCAACACTATTGCGTGGCAGGCATCGCGCTGACTGGTTTGAAAGGCAAATCTCATATGCGTACGAACATGCGGCGCACGAACGAGAGTCAAAGGGCTTGAATCGACTATGTATGAGGATCCACAGGGCAAGTTGATACCGAGAGAATTACTCTTCGGACAGCCGGATCGCACCAATCCGAAGATCTCTCCAGACAATAGGCATACCGCCTACCAAGGTTCTGTCGACGGTATGCTGGGCCTGTGGCTGGGCGCCGCGAACGGCGACTGCCTTCGCGCCCTAACGTCCGGAATGACTGGAAAGCTGAAGGAATTCCTTTGGGCGGCGGACGGAAGAAGTGTCCTCTTGTTCATGGACCAAAACGGGAACGAAACCTGGCGTTTGTTCTCGGTGGACATCAAGTCGGGCAAGGTCGTGGACCACACGCCTTTCGACAACGTGCAACTCAGGAGGATCGCATACAACCGCCGGCAGCCACGTAGCATTCTCGTTGCCATGAACCACGAGAACCCCAGTTTCCACGACGCGTACCACCTCGACCTGGTTACAGGCGAAGCCGTAATGCTCGCGCGGAACCCGGGCAACGTTATCAAGTGGGTTGCCGATTTCAAACAAGCCGTCAGGGCCTGCGTCACCGCGCGTGGCGACGGTGGCTATGACCTGATGGTGCGGGAAAACGCGGGCGGCGAATGGGAAACGCTGCTCAGTTGGTCGGTTAAAGACATCGCGATCCTAGAGGAAGATCTGCTCACGTGCGACGTGGTCGGGTTCTCGGGCGATGGCAAACACCTTTTCGTGAAAGACTCGCTCGGAAGCCCTACAACACGCCTGGTTTCCATAGATCTGGCCTCCAAAAAAATCGAGTGCCTTTGGGAGGATCCCGTACACGACGTTGGGGAGACGCTCGTGAACCCGGAAACAGGCGAAGTCGAAGCGGTCTGTGTCCTTCGGGCGAGAAAACACTGGCACCCTCTGACCGAGAATGTTGCCGAGGACTTCGGCTTTCTTACGCGCCATATGGATGGGGATTTCCGGGTGCTCGGCCGGGATAGCGCCGACACCAAGTGGATCGTGCGTTTGGAGAAAGATACGGCGCCGCCAGCCTACTACTACTACGACCGCAAAGCCAGAGCCACGTCTGTGTTGTTTTCAGAACGGCCAGTGCTGGATGAATGCCGCTTCTCCGCGCACGAACCGATTGCCTTCACCGCCTGCGACGGACTTGAGATTCACGGTTATCTGACCAGACCTTTGGGCAGCGAGCGTAAGCCCGCACCCCTTGTGCTCTATCCACACGGCGGGCCGTGGGCGCGAGACAGATGGTGCTTCGATCCCGAGGCGCAGTGGCTGGCGAACCGCGGCTATGCCTGCTTACAGGTCAACTTCCGGGGCTCGACCGGCTACGGCAAGCATTTCATGAATGCCGGCGATCGTGAATGGGGTGGCGCGATGCAGCAGGATCTCGTTGACGCCGTTCATTGGGCCATTGAAGAAGGGATTGCCGATCCCGAGCGGATAGCCGTTTTTGGCGGTTCGTACGGAGGCTACGCCGCTTTGGCTGGCGCCGCCCTTACGCCGGATCTCTTCCGATGCGTCGTCTCATACGTAGGAGTAAGCAATCTAATCTCCTTTATCGAGTCCATCCCTCCGTATTGGGACACCCTGCTGCAAAACCTCTACCAACGTGTTGGGCATCCGGAGCATCAACGCGAACTGCTGCGTTCCAGATCCCCCTTGTTCTGGGCGGAGAAAATCAAGATTCCCGTGTTGGTCGCACATGGCGCCAACGATCCAAGGGTGAAACAGCAAGAATCGGAGCAGATCGTCTCCGCCCTGCACCGAAATGGGGTTGAATGCGAATACCTGCTTTTCAAGGATGAGGGGCATGGAATCACGAAGACCAAGAACCGGCTGGCCTTCTATGGCGCCACCGAGCGATTCCTGGCACGCCATCTTGGAGGCCGTTGCGAGCCCGTCACGAAAGAGCAGTCGACGATCCTATGTGAAGCGTGAGGCCAGACGGAGAGAAACGGAACGCGAACATGTATGTGATGGAGAGCCCGCCCGGTGCGGAGACCGTTATCAACGGTAAGCGATACCTGTACTTCTGCGGTGTCAGTTACCATGGCCTCCACGGGCATCCCGATATCATCCGCACAGCCTCGGAGGCGCTGGCAAAGTACGGAATGAATCCTGCCACTACGCGAGCCGGGTTCGGGAACAATCCCCCCACGCTGGAACTCGAGCGCCGGGCGGCGGAATTCTTCGGAGAGGAAAAGGCCCTCTACTTCATCTCGGGCTACCTGGCGCCCATGATGCTCGTTCGGGGTCTGGCCCCTCGCTTCGATGTAGTGTTCGTTGACGAGTTCTCGCACTACTGCGTGCGCGACGCCGCCCAACTTTCGGGGAAACCGACTGTAGGCTTCCGCCATCGCGACGCCGAGGATCTGGCGCGGAAAATGGCGGACAATCTTCGCTCGGGCCAGCGCCCGCTGGTGCTTTCCGATGCGGTGTTCCCCACTTTCGGCCCCATCCCTCCTGTGCCCGCCTATCTTGAACTCGCCGAGTCGCGGGACGGCATCGTCGTCCTGGACGACGCTCACGGCGTGGGCGTACTCGGCGCCAACGGTCGCGGTGTGTGTGAGCACCTTGGCCTGGCGTCGGACCGTCTGTACTTCTGCGCCACCATGAGCAAAGCCTTTGGCGCTCTTGGGGGTATCATCCCAGGGACGACCGCCTTCATCGAGCAGCTTCGGCGGACCACAATGATTCCCAACGCGGCTTCAGGGCCCGATGTAGCCGCGACCGCGGCTGGCGTCAAGGGACTCGAAATCCTGAGCACCCACCCTGAGATGCGGGAGCGTTTGCGCGCCAACGCGACCTCACTGCGCGATGGTCTCCGGAAGCTCGGCTTCGATACAGGGACCAGCCCCACGCCCATCGTGGCGTGGACCCTCAACGACGAAGAACGGATGAAGACCATCCAAGCGGAACTCTTGGAACGGGGCATTGCCATTGCCCACTTCAAGTACGTTGGCGCTCCGCCCGGAGGCGTTTTGAGGGCCGTGGTCTTCTCAACACATACTCAAAACCACCTCGACCGGCTCCTGGATGCCTTGCGCGAGGTCTTGTGACGCAGCCGGGCGCCAGACTGGAGCCGTGGCGTTTCTCTACAAGTAATTTTGTGGCAATAAGTTGTGGTGTTCTTCTTCTGCGACGACATCGATGAGCATGAAAAAACGCATTTCCAAGCGACTTTTCCTTGCGCTCATGGGTCCTTTAGATGGGAGCATGTTCGGAGTGCAAACCGCTCCCCCTGGAGGCAGGTTCTTTTCGAAGAAGGAAGAAAAAGGTAGAGAATAGGGAGGAAATGAGGCATGAAACCATGGATTCTGATAATTGCGCTAGTAGCTGCAGCGGCGTCTGCGTACGCTGGCACGGCACTTTACACAGACGAGAACGATGAAGTGTTGTTGGTGGACGCTTCACCAAGCCACGTTCAGTACTCAGGCGATGTGCTGTTGTTCGAGCCCCCACCGGAGAAGACCAGCTATTTTTGCTGGCTCTTGGACGCCCCTCTCGCCATCATGGACGATTTTCCGGGAACGGATTACGTCTACACCATGACTCTCTCGGCGGGTCAGACTCCGACCGGCTTGGGAGATTGGATCTACCTGCGTGTCTTCTACGGCGGACAATCGAGCAGCAACGATATTCGCGTCTACTGGATGGAAGAAGGCGGTAGCTATGTCGTGCGCGGCGGGTCGAAGAATGACATCAGCGGGGTATCGCTGGGTTCGGCGACTCCGGTATCTTCGACGCCCCTCCAGTTGCGAATTCGACAGGAAGGGACAACGGCATACGCTGAGTACAGTACGGATGCAAAAGCATTTAACCTCCTGGAAACGTTTGATCTAACAAATATCGGCGGCGTCGATTTCTCAGCATTGACCCCGGTCATGTTCCGTATCGTTTGGGGCGAGGATAGCGGAGTCGTGGATTCGACCGGTGCGGAAACATGGTCGGTAGATGAAATCACCCTCACTGGTAATGATGTAACTAACGTCAACACCGGTGGCGGCGAGGGCGAAGGCGAGGGCGAGGGCGAAGGCGAGGGCGAGGGCGAGGGTGAGGGTGAGGGTGAATTCTACGACGTCGAATTCAGTCTGGACATGTTCGACATCGCACGAGACGAGACGAATTTCGTTTCGAGCTCCGACGACTACAATACCAATGGCATTCCAGACATAGACGAGATGGGCCTGCTGGCGGCCATCATGATGAACCCTTTCTACCCATTCTCCAACGAAGCCAATGCGATCTTCCTGGCGAATGCGAACCAATTCTTCAGCGAGATTGTTGCGGGAGGGTATCTGGAGCCGGTATTCGGGGGATTGGAAGCGAGCCGGTACTTCTCGACGGGTGTATCGGGGTTAGTTACGCTCGGCATACTCCCGGCCAGTGCGATAGGGCTCGGGAGCGATGACGCCAACTACGATTCCTCCCTGGCCGACGACATTACCGTCGACTACAACCAGGATGGCAGCACAAACGCAGACGAGTGGATCACGTTTGCCGGGAATCGGCAAGCCTGGATTGAAAATATGCTGCCCGCCCTGCCCGTAGCGGGCGCGCTTGGTCTGGCTGCTTTGGCGGTCGCCGTTGCGGCGCTCGCCGCACGCCGGCGCAAGCTCCACTAGGGTGTGAGTCTTTGCTCGCCCTTGGGCGGGCCAACCTCGGCACGGTTGGCCCGCCCTTCTACCAGGATTACGCCTTTTCCACGGGTTCACCGTGTCTCAAGCAGCGCGGGAACCGCCCATGCATGCACCGATAGCGACTTGGGGAAAAAGGCAGTCAAACATACAATACGGCCCCCCGGTAGATTAGGGCCGCCTTGAAGGAAAGCCATGCGGCGGACCCCACTCTGCGACGTCTGTGTCGATACCGGCGCCAAGATCATCGATTTCCACGGCTGGTCGCTCCCGCTCCAATTTACCAGCATCATCGACGAACACCTCCACGTGCGCCGGAAAGCCGGTCTGTTCGACTGTTCTCACATGAACGAGTTTCTCATCGAAGGCCCCCAAGCCATCCGGCGCTTCAGCCGCCATGTTTTCACGGAGATCGCCGCATTGCCCGTGGGCCGATGCCGCTACGCCGGCATCCTAACGGCCCAAGGCGGCATGGTGGACGACTGTGTCGTGCTGCGCCTCGACGAAGATACCCTCTTCGTAGTGACCAACGCCGGACCCGTCGAGAGACTCACTCCTTACCTCGGCCTGGGCACGGCCGGCGTCCAGGACGTGTCCGGCAAAACCGCCAAGCTGGACCTCCAAGGCCCGGCATCGAGAGAAGTCCTGCTATCACTCGGGATCGAGGCCATCGAGACGTTGCGCTTCTGGCACGCGAAACGGACGAAGTGGCAGGGCACGGAGATCCTCATCGCACGTGCGGGCTACACCGGCGAACTGGGCTATGAACTCTATCTCCCCAACGCGATTGCGGTCGATCTCTGGCGGCTCTTGACCGGCCATCCCTTGGTGAAGCCTTGCGGCTTGGGCGCGCGCGATACACTGCGCACCGAGATGAGCTATCCGCTCTATGGACAAGAAATTACGGAGGGACACACACCGCTCGAAGCCGGCATGGAGCGCTTCATCGCCTGGCTCCACCCCTTCGATGCGAAACCGGCGATCGAGGCGCAGCGGGACCGCGGGTGCTATCCGGTGCTCACCGCAATCCGGACGGCCTCCCGCCGCGCCCCACGCCCTGGCTTCGCGCTTTACCGCGGCGGCCGCCCTGTGGGCGCCATCACCAGCGGCACGTATGGACCGAGCGTAGGCCACGGTGTCGGATTGGCCTATCTGTCGCGCGATCTGTCGGCGCCGGGAAACCGCCTCGAGACCGGGCCTCGAGACCTTGTGATCGAGACGGCCTCAATGCCCATATACACAGAGGGAAGCTGCCGCATTCGACTGTGACGGCTGGTTCAAGAGGAGATAACGAGACATGGATCCTGCGCTACTGCGCTACACGGAAGAGCACGAATGGATCGGCGAAGAAGACAGCGTTCTGGTTGTCGGCATCACGGACTTCGCCCAGGAACAACTGGGCGACATCACCTATGTCGAGTTGCCGGAAGTCGGACGCACCGTGGCGAAAGGTGAGACGGTGGTCATGGTTGAATCGGTGAAGGCCGCTAGCGATATCCGCGCGCCGGCGGGGGGCACCGTCTGCGCCACCAACGGGGCTCTTGAAGAGCAGCCTGAACTCATAAACCAGAATGCCTACGGGACTGGGTGGTTCTTCAAGCTCAAGAGCGCAAACCCGGAGGAACTCGGGAACCTGATGGACGCCGATGCCTACCGGCGATTCCTCGATGCGAACGAGGACTAGCCTGGATTCCCATGGCGTGCGAATAGGCTAACAAATCCGGCCGAAAAGGTGCGAATTCCCGTATCTTCGGCTGGTTAGACGTTATACGTACGATTAAT
>JAACEL010000241.1 GCA_011682535.1 Nitrospiraceae bacterium
GGAAGTGGCGGCGCTAAATCTGGACGAGCTTCGTGCGGCGCTTCTCAAACACCACCGGCGGCGCAAGCGCAACAAAACTCTACCGTCCTTGCCCGGAGGCCTGCGTGTCCTGATCTTCGACGGGCACGAAATGTGGACAAGCTACCGTCAATGCTGCGCGGGAGCCCTTTCCCGCCAAGTGGAGTGCAAGGATAAGGTCCGTACCCAGTACTATCTGCGTTACGTAGCGGCCTACCTGATGGGCGCGAAGGGGCGTGTCCTGCTGGATCTGGAAATGCAGCGACCCGGCGAGGGCGAGATCGCCACGGCCGAGCGCCTCTTCGAGCGCCTGCTCGAAAACTACCCGCGGGCCTTCAATGTCGTGGCCGGAGACGCCCTCTACCTCGACCCCCACCTGTGCCGGTTGGTCCTTGATAGCAACAAAGACTTCATCGCCGTACTCAAGAACGAGAACCGGGCGCTTATCCAAGACTTCCGGGCATTGATGGAATTCGATGACGGCCCGCCGTTGCAATTGGAATACAACGGCAAGCAATGTCATTGCCACGACATCGAAGGCTTCACTTCATGGACGCGGTTGGACGCGCCAGTCCGTGTTGTTCGCTCGGAGGAAACCTGTAGCGTCCGCCGTCAACTGACCAAAGACGACAATGAGAAGAGTTGCTCTTGGGAACGAGCGTAATGACTTTCACGTGGTGCCCGCCACAAGCTCGGCCCCGCGCAACGCAATTTAGCGATCGTCCGCAGTGTTTGCTACAATTGCGCCCGTCACTCGTGGAAACCGGAAGGAAAACCGTAATGGGCCTGTTGTCATCAAAGCTGCCAGACAAAAAGATGATGACGGTTTGCCGCCAGATGGCGACCTCTTACAACGCTGGGATTCCCATTCTGCGTACGCTCGAGTTGATGACCGACAAAGAGCGCGACAAGAAGACTCGCGAGGTCCTCCTTACGATCCACGACGATATCAGCAACGGCTCCACGCTCGAGCAAGCCGCCCGGCGCCAGGCCGAGTATCTGCCGCCCCTATTCGTCGAGTTGCTCGCCAGCGGCGAGACGGGCGGCCGTCTCGATGCGATGCTCAAAGACCTCGCCAACTACTTCGAAGACCGCACCGAGATGCGGCGTATGATCGTCCGCAAGTCCATGTACCCCTGCTTCCAGCTCATGATGGCGTGGTTCCTCGGTACCTTCGCACTGCGAATCCTGGGCCACATCGGCTCCGGCACGTTCAGCATCGGCGGCTATCTGGCCGACTATGCCAATTTTCAGGCAAAGGCCATGTTGCTGTTTGCCACCGCCGCCATGGCCGTGATCGCCCTCTGGCGCATGGGCCTGATAAGCGGCGTCTGGGGGTGGATCGCCACCTACCTGTGGCCGCTGCGCAGCATTACGCGCCGTTTTGCCCGCGCCCGCTTTTTCCGCAGCTTGTCGTTGCTCGTGGGTAGTGGCGTGCCCATCCAACACGCCATCACCCGCGCCACGACCACCATGCTTAACGCGGTGATGGAGCGCGACCTATTGACCGCCGTGCCGCGTGTGATGAGCGGGCTCACCTTGGCGGAGGCATTCGCGCCATGCAATTCGCTGACCCCGGAGACCAAAGAGATGATCGTGGTCGGTGAACAGTCGGGGCAGTTGGAGGAAATGCTGCGCAAGACGTCGCAGTATCAGATGGACGAAGCGGTTCATGCCGTGTCCATCGCGACCCGCGTGGGCGAGGTCCTCGTCATGGTCGGCGTGGCAATTGTGATTGGTTATGTGGTAATCAGTTTTTGGTCAGGTTTCTATGGAGGAATGATGGATGATCTCGGCATCTGATTCGGGTAGTGAACCGAGAGACCGAACCGTCTGGGTGTGGATAGCGGTGGTTACGGTAGTCGCGGTGATGGCCATCTCATTGTGGGCGTCGAACCGGACCCGGCGCTCCGGCGAGAGTACCGTTCGGGCTAAGCACATACTGGTGTCGTTCAGTCCTAACGATCTGGGTGATCGTGCCAACGCGTTGGACGAGATCACCACACTGCGCAGACGGATCGAGGCGGGGGAGAGTTTTGCCAAGCTGGCCAGGGAATACTCCGACGACACCTCCAGCGCCGCCCGAGGTGGCGATCTCGGTTACTACGGAAAAGGCCAGTTCGAGGCCGCCTTCGAAGAATATGTCTGGAGTGCGCCTATTGGCGAACTCAGCGACATCATCCAGACGAAGTATGGATTCCACCTCATCGTCGTCACGGACCGCTACCTGTCGGAGGTCGACAAGTACGAGATCGACTTGGAGGACAAGGCCCTCAGTGAACAGAAGGCATCCGAAGGCGGCGAGACGGCGCCCGAAACGCCCTGAGGCAGGCTCTCCTCAGGTCTTCGAGTAGAACGAGGTCAGATTCTGGATCACCTGAGGTCCGTTGTCCCAGTCCCGGAAGAACACGCCGAGTATCAGCAGGATGAGCTGCTCGACACCCGTGGTTGCTCCTACGGCCGGGGTAGAGGTCCGCGAAATCGTCTTGACGTGTCTCATTAGTGGTCCTTTCTGAGAGCTGGATAGACGCCCATACTCTACCATGCGTGTGCAGGAGCGTCAATCGCGCGGCGCCCGCCGCGCAACGGTTCCTCGACAAATGTACCGCGGGCTACCCACCTTCGTTACGAGCGGTGGCTTGCGGCCTCACGCCACGAAGGCGTATGATCCTCGTTTGGCTGCTGTGATCCCCGGACGAATCGAGATGAAACCCAAGGCCTTTGTTCAGACCTATGGCTGTCAAATGAACGAACATGACAGCGCCCGAATGATCGACATTCTTACCTCTATGGACTACGAAATGACCAGCGAGGTTTCACAAGCCGATCTGGTTCTCGTCAACACCTGCTCTGTCCGGCACAATCCCGAGAACAAGGTCTATAGTTTTCTCGGTACGCTGCCGCCCGTCAAGCGGCAGCGTGCCAATTTCATTGTCGGCGTAGCCGGATGCGTGGCCCAGCAGGAAGGACGCCAGATCCTGCGCCGCTCCAAAGTCGTCGACATGGTCTTCGGACCCGACAACTATTTCCGGCTCCCCGAGATGATCGAGGCCGTCCAAGGCGGCGAACGGATCGTCATGACGGAATTCCTGGACGGCCGCGAAAACGTCCGGAACTTCATCCCCGACAAATGGTTGGAACAAGGCCATATCGACGGCTGCCGTTCCTACATCGCCATCAGCAAGGGCTGCAACAACTTTTGCAGCTTCTGCATCGTGCCGCGAGTCCGCGGCCGCGAAGTTCACCGCGAGCCCGAGAACGTCATCCAAGAGGCCCAAGCGCTCATCGATCGTGGCGCCAAAGAGATCTGGCTGCTCGGGCAGAACGTCAATTCGTACCGCGCGGGCGACGTCGGATTCCTCGAACTGCTCGACCGCGTTTCGCAGCTTCCCGTGCCGCGCATCCGCTTCACCTCGCCTCATCCAAAGGATTGGGACAACGCCCTGTCCGACCTGATGGCCGCGCGCCCTTCGATCTGCAACCAGCTTCACCTGCCTCTCCAGGCCGGGTCCGACCGAATCCTCAAGCACATGAACCGCCGTCACACCCTCACCGACTACCTCGACAAGGTCGCCTACCTCAAGTCCGTCGTGCCCGGCGTCGAGATCAGCACCGACTTCATCGTCGGTTATCCTACCGAGACCCATGCCGAGTACGAAGAGACCCTCCGGGCCATGGAAGAAGTTGAATTCAGTCAGATCTTCTCCTTCAAGTACTCGCCCCGTCCCGGCACCAAGGCCGCCAAACTCGACGACGACGTTCCCCGCGAGGAGAAGGAAGCCCGTCTGGCGCGCCTGATCGCCCTGCAGGAATCCATCAACCTCAAGAAAATGAACGCGTACGTCGGGCAGGAGGTGGAGGTTCTTATCGATGGCCGCCACCGTAAGAACCCCGGTGTCTGGAGCGGGCGAACCGGCGGCTTCCGCCCCGTCAGCATCACCAGTCCCGGCCTTGCCATCGGCGGCTTTGTACACGCCCGAATCACGGGCGCCCACGGGCACTGGCTGGAGGGGGAGCTGTTGTCGTAGCCATGACCGGACAGTTCTTCAAGCGGGCGTCGATCTACACCCTAGGCTGCCGCCTCAACCAGGCCGAGACCGCCCTGCTCACCGAACGCCTCCAGGAGGCCGGCTACACGCTCGTGCCCTTTGGCGAACCCGCCGACCTCGGCGTGCTCAACACCTGCACCGTCACCGGCGAGGCCGACACCAAGTCCCGCAAGTCCATCCGAGGCTTCATTCGGAAGAATCCCGAGGCCGTCGTCGCCGTGGTCGGGTGCTACTCGCAACTGTGCGCAGCCGACATCGCCCGGATCCCCGGGGTGGACGTCGTCCTGGGTAACGTCCACAAACTCGACCTCGCCGCGCTCTTGCCACAGAAGAAACGGGACAAGCCCCTCATCCTCTGCGACGAACCCACCCGCGAAGACTTCACCATCGACCTCTGCGGCTCCGGCGTGTCCACCCGCCGCGCCAAT
This sequence comes from Nitrospiraceae bacterium, assembly GCA_011682535.1. Lineage (GTDB taxonomy): Bacteria > Hydrogenedentota > Hydrogenedentia > Hydrogenedentales > SLHB01 > JAACEL01. The sequence continues at coordinate 4,496 of JAACEL010000241.1, forward strand.
CTCAAGATCCAGGACGGCTGCGACTGCTTCTGCACCTACTGCGTCGTGCCCTTCGCCCGCGGCCTCCCGCGCAGCCGCCACATGGACAACCTGTTCGAAGAGGCCCAGCGCCTTGTTGAGCGGGGCGCCAAAGAGATCGTCCTGACCGGCGTCAACGTCGGTTCCTACGCCTCCGGTGGGGACGGACTCGTCGAGGTCGTCGACCGTCTCAACGCGATCGCCGGGCTCCAGCGCATCCGCATCAGCTCCATCGAACTCAAGACCATCGCCCCGGCGCTCCTCGACCGCATGGCCGACGCTGCCCACGCCCTGACCCCCTTCCTCCACGTCCCCCTGCAATCGGGCTCCAACACCGTTCTTCAACGCATGAAGCGCAACTACACGGCGGAGGAATACGCCTCATTCGCCGCGCAAGCCACCGCGCGGGTCGACGACTTGGGCATCGGGGCCGACGTGCTCGTCGGCATGCCCGGCGAGACGGATGAGGAATTCGAAGAAACCTATGCCTTCGTGCGCGATTGTCCGCTGGCCTATCTGCATGTGTTCAAGTACTCCGTGCGTCCGGGCACCATCGCAGCGAAGATGCCCGGACATGTCGATTCGCCCACACTGCAACGCCGTAGCGAGGCCATGCGGGCCCTTGGCAACGCGAAGCGCCAGGCTTTTCAGCAGGCCCGCCTGGGAGCTGCGTACGACGTGCTTTTCGAGTCTCGCCAAGAGGAATCCTGGCTTGGCTACACGGGGAATTACATCCGGGTCTCCGTGTGTTCTAAGGACAATCTTGAAAACAGTATCCGCCCAGTGGTTCTCGACCGCACAGAGGGCAATATCGCAGAAGGACATCTCGATGACCGAAGCTGAAGTGATGGCCAAAGAGGAAAAACTTCTTGGCCTGCTGGCGTCCTACAAGCGCTTGGCGCTCGCCTATTCTGGGGGCGTGGACTCAACGTACTTGGCCGATGTCGGGCACGAAGTGCTGTGCGACGATCTGCATCTGTTGCTGGACGACACGCCCAGTATACCCCGCAGCGAACTTGCCGCCGCGCAGACACTCGCGCAGTCCCGCCGCTGGAATCTCACCACCATCCAGTCCGAAGAATTCAAAGACGAAGAGTTCCTCAAGAACGATGGCGACCGGTGCTACGTGTGCAAGACCGTCCTGTTCAAGCTGATATGGGAGTATGCCCGGCAACATGACGTGTCGTATGTTGCCCACGGTGAGAACCTCGACGACTCGGGCGACCTGACGCGCGTAGGCCACCGGGCCGCCGTCGAGCAGTCCATCGTCGCTCCACTCCGTGAAGTGGGCATGACGAAAACGGAGATCCGCGAACTGAGCCGGCGGCGTAATCTGCCCACCTGGAACAAGGCATCGATGGCCTGTCTGTCCTCGCGCGTGCCCATCGGCACCCGCTTGCGGCTGGAGGATCTGGCCAAGGTAGAAAAAGTCGAAGAGGCCATGAAAGCCCTCGGTTTTCGCCAATACCGTGCCCGCCATCACGGCGATATCTGCCGCGTCGAAGTCGCGCCAGAAGACATTGCCCGGGCCGCCTCCGCCGAGACCCGCGCGGCCCTGCTGCTGGCCACCCGCGAGGCGGGTTACCGCCACGTGACACTGGACCTCGAAGGATACCGCATCAAAGGCGGCGCGCCCGTGTAGTCCCTATCGCCGCACGTGTTCCCGCAGGTAGTCCAGGTAGAACACCGCATTTTCCAACGGCACGTTGCTCGGGATGTGGTTGCCGACCGCGAACACGAACCCCGGACATTCCCGCGCCAGCGCCAGCGTTGCGTCCACCTCCGCGCGGATTTCTTCGTGCCGTCCGAACGTCAATGTACGGCAGTCCACCTTGCTCCCGACGATCACGTGGGTCTTGCCATACTTCGCCACGATCGGATCCAGGTCCATCATCGGCTCGAAGATGAATCCGTGGGCTCCCGCCCCCGCAATGTCGTCGACGAACGCCCCGAAGTCCCCATCCGAGCAGAACAACACGATCTTGCCCGCGTCCCGAAGTACCTGCCACAGCGCCTGGTAGCGCGGGAAGATGGCCCGCCGGTAGAAGTCCGGCGCCATGAACGCCCCCTCGGTCCATACCATGTCGTCGTGGTTGATGAAGACCTCGATCGATGTCTGTGCCCACGCCTTCACGTGGTGAAGCGTCAGCCGGAAGAACGAATCCAGCACGCGTTCGAAACGTTCTTGATCCGCCGCCGCCATCAGCAGCATGTCCCAGCCGAACGCCTGAATCGCTCCCGACACGATCGTCTTGTAGTAGCCCCCAGGGAACACCTGGTTCGGATGACGCGCCTGGGCTTGGTGGTAGGCGTTCTCGTAGTACACCACCAGTTCGTCGAAGTCCGGCAGACCGTACTCCTCGACTGCGTCGAACGTCAAGACCTCTTCGACATTCTGAAACGGACAGACTCCCGGCTGTCGTTTGTCCGAGCCGTTCTCCAGAAACTCCGCGTGCCCCATGTCCGTGACACGGCCCCGTTCCTCCCACGGCACTGGCCCGTCGTCCGTGCTCCAGATGAAATCGAGCCCCAGCGCGTCCTCGAATCGAACCCCCGGTGTCGCCGTCAGGTGACGGCGCAACGCGTCGTTCGAGCAATAGTCCGTGTGCGCGATTCGCTCCGTAGGGCGCAGGCGTAACGTGTCAATCCCGATCGCATAGCTCATGTGACGGTTCCCCATCGTTCATGTCCACAGTATGCCACGGACGCCGGGAGGGGGCAAAGGGAGCGGTCGCTCCCCGAACGCCGGGTGGCGTATTGTGGCGCGCCCGAAGTACCCGGGCAAGCGGCAATTACGCTCAACCACGCTGACACCAGATAGGTGAGCGTCGTGTCTGGTCCAATAGCGAGGCTGAGCTTGCCCCGCGCGCCACGGCGCAGTTAACCGGCGATGCGGGGTCGCTACGAGAGCCCCGGTGACCGCGTGCTTGCTAGAGCAGTTTAAGAAATCCTGGATACGCACCTGCTTGTTGCGGCGTCGGCCGACTGCGTCACACAACCTCGACGTAGCACCGCTACGCCTAC
>JAACEL010000242.1 GCA_011682535.1 Nitrospiraceae bacterium
CGATCTGAGCTACAGTCTTGAATTTGATACAGAACGCGCATAAAATCTTCGGCCCAGTTGCTCACCAGATGCAGCATCGTGTCCGAGCCCTTGATTGTGAGATAGCGTAGATCCTGTTCCTGATCGTCCCTCGTGGACGAGGAACAGGCAGAAAGAAGTAGGAGACCTACGGCAGGGATAAGCGCTGCCCGGATACAAGAAACGACAATCTTGGAGTTCAATGAGAAATCCTTTCTGTGGAGTGAATTGCGGAAACCAGATGCAGTATGGTACTCGTTTGTTAGCATTTTATTAGCCCTTCGCAAATATTTTCTATCACTCACTTTTGTCCTAAACAGTGTTTCATGCACAGACGAATTTTCAAGACAAAAGAGCTGGCCCCGTTCAACGAGTCGGGCGGACATTGGGGGTTGCTCAGCGGCATCTTGACGGTGAGGGAAAGAATAACTGCCTGGCCAGCGTTTGTCGGATAGGTGAATTCGCAGGACAGCAGTGTCCACAGATAAAACATGACGGGGCAGATGGCGTCTTGCCCCAAAAAGCAGGATAACTCGAATTTCCCGGTCAGGCTCATCCCAAGGCGATCCTGTCGCACCTGCGAACAGTAGTCACCATCGTAAGGGCTTGTCTTGCAAGGGCTTAAAATTGGAGTAAGGGCTTGAAATAGCGGAAACCGTTTTGGTACAGAAGATCGCCTGTCGCAGTTGGAGTGAGGGTTGCGAAGGAATGCTCGGGCTGACGGCCGCCATTGGCGTATCGGAATGTATCGTAATATATCGGTATGTATTGTATAACATCGCGCGCCAGATTCGCGTCCCCCACGTATATGCTGATTTGTAATAGTTTATGTTGGTATTTGTTGGCTTCGCCAGCGAGATCGAGGTTGTGTCATGGTTTTTCCGGGTTTTAGTGCCTAGAGATCGCGCTCAGAAGGGCGGTTCTTCAGTGCGTCCCTGAGGTTCCCCGTTTCCCTTTTCCCAAATCGGATAACTTCGCCGTGGCGCGCGGAGCAAGCTCAGCCTCGCCGGCAACTCGAGGGCGGTTTTCACCCACCTGGCGATGGCGTGGCTGAGCGTATCTCGCGCGTAACCAAGCTCTTCGGGCGCGCCACAATACGCTACCCGGCGTTCGGGGCTTTTCGTGAAGGTGGATGCGCGGTTTCGCGGGATCTGGACTGCGTCGTGGGAAGTCGATTCTGCTGGTCGAGTCCCTTCCTTCGTATGGCCTGGAGAGGCCGGGTAGCAGCAAGACCCTTCCGCTCCACGGCCCCCGGCCAGGGATCCGCGTAACGGGTTCACGCCTCGTCTAGCCCACTCCCCAAATCCGCACGTAAGAGCGGGCCGCGGGGAACGTACGATGTCTCTTATGCTCCTTGGGGCCTGTAGTCGCGTGTCCAACGTCTCCAATCGGCGACACGGCCTGTTCTTACCGGCGTATTTGGCCCACTCGGGCGGGGCTTGAATCGCGCCCTTGGCCTGTGGTGTCATTCATGCTACTGGGAAGCGAGGTGGTGCGTGACTGGAAGTGCGCGTAGCATACGAGCAGCGCGGCGGGGGTGCGTCTTTGTAGTGACGCTAGGCGCGCTGCTGTGGACATGGGCCGCAAACGGGCTGGAGCCTGTCACGCTCTATTACTGGGGCACTGACAACGACGTGCTGGCCCTGGACCTCATCCAGGAGTTCGAGAACACCCATGACGGGAGCAACGGCGGTCCGCCGATCAAGGTGGTCATGGGGCAGACGGCCGTAATGGGGAAAGACAGCGACGCCCAGCGGCTGCTATGTTCAGTGATGGGCGGCGATCCGCCCGACGTCGTGTGGCTGGGCCGCAACATCGTGGCGGCCTGGGCGTCCAAGGGCGCATTCACGTCGATGCAACCTTTTCTCGAACGGGATTGGGCCGAACGTCCCGACGATCCCTGGACGCTGTGGCCGGAGCAGTTCTACGCCCACTGCTGGGACGAGGCCCATTACGACGGCCAGCTCTACGCGATGCCGGCCACCACCGACGTGCGCGTCTTATTCTATAACGTAGATATACTGGAGAAACATGCCGAAGATCTGATCGCGATCGGTTGCGTCGACCCCAACGATCCCTCGCGCCCCGGTCCCCCGCGCACGTGGAAGCAGTTGAAGCAATGCGCCGAACTCCTGACCGAATTCGACGAGAACGGACGCCTGTCACAAGTGGGGTTCATTCCGAACTATGGCAATGCGTGGCTATGCCTATATGCATGGCTCAACGGCGGCGAATTCATGAGCGCGGATGGGCGCACCTGCACGATGAACGCGCCCGAGATCACCGAGGCTCTCGTCTACATGACGGAGCTTTACGATGTGATGGGGGGCGTCGAAGCGGTGCGCGCTTTCGAGTCCGCGCTGCCAAGCGGCGACATGGACCCCTTTCTCACCGGCAAGGTGGCGATGAAGATCGACTGCGACGCGTGGGTCGGGCGCATGGCGAGCGGGAATCCCGGCTTCCGGTTTGGCGCGGCGTTGCCGCCCGCGCCCGAAGGGAAACCCCACACCAGTTGGTCGGGCGGATGGTGCTGGGTGATTCCCGCGCAGACGAAACATCCCGACGAGGCCTGGGAGTTCGTGAAGTTTCTCGCCTCCAAGCGCGCCTACCAGATGCGCAAAGACGCGATGCGCCAGGCCGTCAAAGCCGCGGGGAACGTGTTCGTGCCTGACCTGAGCGCACGGCGGGATGTGACGGAATGGGCCATGCAGCACTATGTATACGACGATCCCGATATCGACGCGAAATACAAGCAGGCTATGCGTATGGTGCTCGAGGCGTTGCCGGTGGCGCGATACCGCCCCGTCACGCCGATCGGTCAGCGCTGGTGGAACGAACACATCCGCGCCACCGACGCCGGGCTCTACAAGCATTACGACGCCACTGACCTCAGGCGCAACGCACAGCTCGCCCTCGACCGCGGTACGGCGGAGCTGCAGGCCGAACTCGATCGCATCTACAAGCCGTCCCCCTATCCCCAACTGAGTTGGCGTCCGATATTCGCCGGCTACATCATTCTGCTGTTCGCGTCTGCATTCGCCCTGTACCTCTACTTCAACCGTACGATGCAGGCGCGCGGTTACTTCCGCCGCGAGTTCCGCGCCGGCTACCTGTTTGCCGCCCCCTGGTTCATCGGGTTCGTCATTTTCGGCGGCGGTCCCATCCTGTTCTCGCTCGTCATGAGTCTCTGCCGCTACGACGTGTTCAACCCGCCCCAGTTCGTCGGGTTGCGCAACTTCGCCGAGCTATTCACCGGCGATCCGCTGTTCTACAAGGCCCTGTGGAACACGGTATTCATGGCCTTGGGCGTCCCCCTGGGGATGATACTGGGCCTGTCCATTGCCATGCTGCTCAACCACGAGATCAGAGGCATGGCCGTCTACCGCACCTTTTTCTACCTGCCCGCCATCATGCCCGCCGTGGCCGCATCCATCCTTTGGATTTGGATCTTCAACCCGCAACAAGGCATCCTCAACAACCTGCTCGCGCAATTCGGTATCGCGGGCCCCGGCTGGCTGCAGAACAAGTTCTGGTCGAAGCCCGCGCTGATTCTCATGGGCCTGTGGGGCGCGGGGGGTGGGATGGTCGTGTGGCTGGCCGGACTCAAGGCGATCCCGGCCCATCTCTACGAGGCCGCGCGACTCGACGGAGCCGGGCGGCTGCGCTGTTTCCTGCACATCACCGTTCCCATGCTCAGTCCCTACATCTTCTTCAACCTCATCATGGGGCTCATCGGAACGTTCCAGATCTTCACCCAAGCCTACATCATGACGCAAGGCGGGCCCGTCGACTCGACCCTGTTTTACGCCTACGCCCTGTTCAACAATGCCTTCCGCTACTTGCGGATGGGCTACGCGTCCGCCATGGCCTGGGTGCTGTTCGGCATAGTCCTGACACTCACCATCATCCAGCTTCGCATCTCGCGGCACTGGGTGCACTACGAGTCGGAATCCTGATTTGAGTTGACCGAAGGAGGCATCGCGCGCATGAGAAAACGTCAGTGGATTATTAGAGCGGTCCTGATCGGTTTGGCCGCCTGTACGTTCTCGGCATCGGCGGCCGAACCCATTTCCGACGAGGCCTACGTGGCCCTGTTTTTGGAGCAGTACCCCAAGGTCGAGCCCGCCCCCACGCTGCCCGAGTACGCCACCGTCGCAGGCTACGACGAGTTGTACTTGGGCGAGCCCTTGGAGCAGGCCTTCGAGAATCCCTCCAACGACAACGGCGGCATCGCCTGGGGCCTTTCCTATCGGCTCATGAGCCTCAACGACATGTACCGCGCCACGGGTGAGGCCCGCTATCTCGACGCCGCGCTCCCGTGCATCCAGCGCGTGCTGGACGCCACGGACGACAAACGTGGCAAGCGTCTTTGGACCGACCGCGTGGTCGCGGCGTGGGGATGCGACAAGTACGCCAAGCGCGGCCGCGCCGTGTTCGCCGTCCACACCGGTATCATTGCCGCGCCCATGTTCGACTTCGTCGCGCTGGCCCGCGCGAATGCAACGTTCAAGGCCGCCCACGCCGACGCGCTGGACGCCGTCGCCGAGGGCGCGGGCCGGGCGTTGGCCGTACATGATCGCCAGTGGCGCGACGGGCCCGCCGATGACGAAGGACACTACATCGGCCTCGACCAGGAAGAGGTCTGCGAGAACAAACCGCTGCCCGGCAACCGGCTGAGCGCGATGGGCTGGGCGTTGTGGGCCTCGTGGAAGGCGACGGGCAACACGCAGCACCGCGATCGCGCCATCGCCGTGGGCCGCTACGTGAAACACCGCCTCACCCTCGCCCCCGACGGCGCCTACTACTGGCCCTACTGGCTGGCGGAGGAACGCGTCACCGAGTCCGCCCCGCGCGAGAGTATCGCGGGCGAAGACGCCTCGCACGCGGGGCTCACCATGCGGTTGGGATTTGAGCTGGCCGACGGCGGCCAAGTGTTCAACGACACCGACCTCGCGCGGGTGGGCCAGATGGTGCGCAACGGCATCGGACGGTTGGGCGGCGGGATCCTGCTGAGCCGCGTCACCGGCACGACGGAACTTAAGCCCAGCTATATCGGGTATGCCTCAGCCTGGCTCCGTGTGGCGAAGGTCGACCCCGAAGCGGCTCAGTTAATCGTCGACTTCTACCTGAACTACAAGCCGACACCTGGTCCCAGAGCCCTCGCCGAACTCATCCTCTACGCATCAAAGCGACCGTAGCCCGTCAAGTGCGCCGTGGACGTTGGCGAAGCAAGTAATCAGCCAGCGGCCCGGCCACATCGAGCCCCGTCTTACGTTCAAACACGGCGAACATGGGGGAGGGATTGCACTCGAGCACGCTGAAGCCTGTGTCGTGGCGGATGAAGTCCACGCCGGTGAAAACCATGCCGCATGCCCTGGCTGCCGCGACCGCCGCACGGCGTTCCTCGGCCGTCAGCCTCACCGCCACCACTTCTTGTTCATCGCGGCGGTAGTCCACTTCGGGCGAATGGATCTCCGCCGCGCCCACCACCCGGCGCCCGACTACGAACGCGCGCACCGACACCCCGCGCACGTGTTCCTGGAACAGCACCGGCGCGTAGGCCAGCGTCGACAGGCGCTCGTCGGACAGATCTTCTTGCTCGACGCTTCGCACCGTGGCCCCACCTCCGAGGGGCTTATAGATCGCGTCGCCCACCTCGCGCACAAAGCGCCGCACGGCAACCGGGTCGTTGGTAGCGATCCACCGCGGAACCGGCGCCCTCGCCGCGCGCAGCAGTTCGAGCTGGTAAGGCTTGCGCCCATGCTGCGCGTTCGCCTCCGGTGGGTTGACCAGGGGCACGCCGAGCGAGCGCAGATGCAGCAGAATAGACTCGAGGACGGCACGTTTCTCGCGGCACTCCGCCATCAACCCCCGCGGCCGTTCGCGCAATTCCTCATCCAGATGGGGCGACAGAGGCTGGCATGCCAGCCCGCGCACGTACACGGCGCCGGGTAACGGCAGCTTTCTACGATGAACCCGCACGCCCTCGGGCGAGAAGGTCACCCGCACATGCTCTGGAAACGCGCTCGTGTCCAGCAACACCGCCCGCCCGCCGCGCGCGGCAATCTCCCGCTTCACGCGTGCCGCCTGTGGATCGTGCGGGCCACCAACTATCAGAACGGGGATGGAGCGCGAGGGGGTCAGGATTCCTCGCTCAGCATCAGGGTGGTGATGTTTTCTTTCTTGTCCCCGTCACAGGACTCTTCTCCAATGGCTAGCGTCGTGGCGTTGTTAATGTCGGCGCAGGCCGGCCGTTCCAGTTCCGAGATGTACAGCTTCTTCCTACTGATCGCTTTTGTTCGCTTCATTATTCGTCCTTTTTCGTTTGATCGGCACGGATTCGCCGTGCCGCCGGCATGGACTACATCATAGGGGCGAGCGGCTCGCATGATCCTCGAGCCGCTCGCACAGTCAGTGCGTTTTCCTTCCCCACATAATACAGCCGCGGGACCGCGCCGTTACGCGGGGCGGCTCAGTGCAGGAAGATCTCGTCCGGCGCCGTGGCCAGGGCCTCCTCGAATTGGGCCCGCTCTGCACTGGTCAGACGCTGGTTCAGTATCGCGTTGTACTCGAGCCAGGTGAACTTGAGGATTTCGACGGAGCCCTTCGCCGTCGCCGTGGCCGTCCACTGCAACTCCGGGTCGAAATCCGGCATCACGCCCAGCATGTTGGGCGCCGATAGTGTGTGCGCCCATTCCCCCGACACACTCAACTCGACCTTGCCCCGCAACAAGACGAACCCCGTTGCCCCGCACATACCATTCTGCTCGAACAGGATTGCCCCTTCCGCCAGTTGCTCCCGCTTGGCGATCCACAACAGGATCAGGCATACCCGAAGACGCAGCCGGTCCGACAAATTGCGCAGCATAGGCAGATCGAGCAGGCTCTCCTCCCCGAACCGCTCCCACACACGCCGTTCGATGCCGTCCATCAGGGCCGATTGCCCCGCCGGATCCAGCACCGCCTTGGATTGCCAATACAGATTCTGCCACGAGAACTTGAGCGCTTCGCCCGGTCCCGCGGCCGACACCGTGGCGGTGCGATGTGCGCGCGGGTTGAGCTGGTTCATTTCACCCAGCAACGCCGGCGCGTTGACCTCCAACTCGGGCGCCTCGTCCCTGTTTATTCGCACCTTGCCAGACAACAGTACGTATCCCAAGTCGCTGCCGAGATCGCCCTCGTGGAGCAGCACATCCCCATTGGTCAGCGTCATTGACTCGCCCAGTCCGGCAAACAGGTCGGCGACAGATGCCTGAGTTTCCTTGGGCATCCCCGCGATAAGGGGCAGTCTGGCAAGTACTTGACGCAGCTCCGATGGTTCCATGGGATCGCCTCCCCACGGCAGCCCGCAGGCGCCGAGGTGTCATGAGCCGAAAATATTCCTTCCTCGCCAGATATTTTATCATAATTTCATAAGGTAAACCCCTCTGCCGGGGGACTCGGACAGGTTTGACCGTGCGCTACGGTAGGAAGTAGAAAGTCCTCCATTGTGAAGGCGTCAATCTTCAACAAATGGAGG
>JAACEL010000243.1 GCA_011682535.1 Nitrospiraceae bacterium
TGGCATAGCGGCACGATGTCGAGGTTTTGTGACGCAGTCAGGCGATGCCGCAACAGGCAGATAGGCGGCATCTCAAGCATGACGCGACACTAGTCGTCCCGGTCCGCGACGAACCACCCCACGCATCCCCAGAACTGCGTCGCCGCCTGCACGCGCAAGCCGGCTTCCGCAAGCCCCGTGCGGAACTCGTGGTGGTCGAAGCACGTCTCGAACGGGTGGTCAAACAGGCGCCGGTTGATCGGGTGTACGATGAACCTGCGCAGCACTTCCTCCGCGTAGAAGCGCCCGCCCGGCTTCAACACACGGCGCACTTCTTTCAACGCATCGCGCCACGCCACCACATGATGGATGATTCCGAAATCGAAGACGGCTTCGTAGGCGCAATCGGGAGCCGCTATAGCGGCTGCGTCGCCCTGCCACACATGGGCCGGCCGCCCATGCTTTTCCAGTCGTCTGCGCGCAATCGCCACCATGTCCGCATCGAAATCGAAGGCGTCCACACGACGCGCCCCGAATACATCGAGTATAATCTCCGTACCGACGCCCTGTCCGCAACCGACCTCCAACGCCACGCCGCCCGTCATCCGTCCTCCCAGCGCAAGCAGCCGCCGGGCCTCGATCCGCCGCTGAACCAACACACGAACCGGGTTGTTCATCAGTGCTTTTTCAAAACGGTTTAGCAGCATCCACAAACTCCCCGAAGGCGTTGTTCTTGCGGATTCGCTCTTGAGGGCGAATCACGATGCCCGCCACGACTCTTGTCTGTCCCGAGCGCAGGCCACGGCATAACCTAGTGCGCCACAAATGACAAGAGGGCATAACCCAATAACAGGACCGACGACACTATCTTCAGACCCGCCAAGACCAATCCCGAAATGGCAAGCCCCCGCCCCGAGTAGCGCTCGGGGGCTCTCTTGATCTGGACAAGCGCCACACAACCAAACGCGATGGCAATGAATGCCGCGGACGAGAACAGTATGCCCAGACATCCAGCAGCAAGACAGGCGACCGCGAATCCATTCGTCTTTCGCTGCATGACGGCTTCCTGGGCATCTTCGGCTGCCGCGACGGAACGGCCCTGCGCTGTCGCGGCGTTTATTGGAGGCACATGCGAATCGTCGGGAGCCCCCGGCAGGTTGAATGTTTCGCCCGCCGTCGCCCACTGTTCCATCCCCGCCGTCCACACCAGATTCCCCGGCAACACCTCACGCGCGGCGATCAGTTCATGCAGCGTATCTTCGGAAACCGGCCCCTGTTGTTCCCCCTCGCGATCATAATACCACTCAGCCATGCGTCCCCTCCGATTGCGTCCCAAACCCGCGCCGTCATTATGTGGCGGCCACCCACGCCAGTCAAGCCGGTCTTGCCACGAACGAATCCCTGGAATCCGTGGGCCCCTCTATTCTTGCCTCCGCCTCTCGTGACATTCCCGCACGCGTTTGCCTATCATAGGCGCTTCTATCCCCGGAGGACGGCTGGCAATGGGTGTTTCCGCGCAACAACGCTTTGCGGACGGCGTGGACTGCGAGGTCCGCTTCGACAACCTTGCCCGGCAACTGCACGCAACCGACGCGTCTATCTACCAACTCGAACCGATCGGCGTCGCATTCCCCCGCAACGCCCAGCAGGCGGCCGCCATCATCCGCGCCGCCGTCGATGCGGGTATCCCGGTCACGCCGCGCGGCGCGGGCACGGGACTCGCCGGCGGCGCCATCGGCAACGGCCTCGTCGTCGATCTCGCGCACTACCATCGCACGATCACCGATCTCGACCTTGACGCGCGCACCGTCCGCGTCGGCGCGGGCGTCGTGCTCGACCAGCTCAACGCCTTCGTCCAACCCCACGGCCTTTGCTTCGGTCCTGACGTCGCCACGAGTTCGCGCGCCACCCTGGGCGGCATGATCGCCAACAACTCGTCCGGCGCGCGCGCACCCATCTATGGCGTCACCGACGCCCATGTGCTTGCGCTTGAAGCCGTCTTGGCCGACGGCCGCGTCGTCACCATCGACACCGGCCCCGGCGCGCTCGACCATGAACGGGACGCCATCGACCAACTCGTCAGCCGCCACGCCGACGCCATTCGGGAGCGCTTCCCCGGCGTACTCGTCAAACGCTGGCCCGGCTACGGCATCGACCGCTATCTTCGCGCCCGCGGCGACCTCACCAAGATCGTCAGCGGCAGCGAAGGTACGCTGGCCGCCATCGTCTCGGCCAAGCTCAAGCTGTGCCCATTGCCCCAGCGCAAAGGCCTGGGACTCGCCTTCTTCGCCTCAGTCCAGGAGGCCATGCAGGCGTCCGTTGAATTGCTCGCCCTCAAGCCCGCCGCCGTCGAGCACATCGACCGCTTCGTCATGGACGAGACCAAGGGGCAAATGACTTTTCAATCCGCCCGCGACCTGCTGGCGCTGGACACCGACCCCTGCGAAGCCATCCTCATCGTCGAGTTCTATGACGGTGTCGGCGACGACAGCGTGGACGACAAACTGGCCGCGTTCTGCGCGCTCCACCTTGGACTGCGCAGCCAGATCTGCACCGATGCCGCCGAGATGGCCATGGTGTGGGCGTTGCGCAAGTCGGGCCTGTCACTCATGGCCGGGCGCAAGGGCCCCGCCAAGCCCGTCGCGGGACTCGAGGACGTCGCCGTGCGGCCGGAGGATCTGTCTGACTACGTGGCGGCGCTACGCGCGGCGCTGGAGCCGCTCGGACTCGAATCCTCGTTCTACGGCCACGCCGCATCCGGACTCGTCCACGTCCGTCCGCTCATCGACCTCCACCGCGGCGACGACATCGCCAAGTACCGCCAGGCCGCCGAAGCCACGGCCAAACTCACCCGCCAGTTCCGCGGCTCGCTGGCTGGCGAACACGGGGTCGGCATGGCGCGCGCGGAGTTCATGGAAGGCCAGATCGGCGAAGAACTCCTCGGCCTCATGCGTAGCATCAAGAACGTGTTCGACCCGAAGGGCCTGCTCAACCCAGGCAAGATCTTCCCGCTGGAAGGATACGGGATCGACACCCATCTTCGCTGGGGCGATGGCCACACCATCGAGCTGTCCTTCGAGCCTACGCTCGCCTTCGCCGCCAAGGACGAGTCTTTCGTCGGCAATCTCGAACAATGCAACGGCTGCGGCGGCTGCCGCAAGGACGAGCCCACCATGTGCCCCACCTTCCGCGTGACGGGTGAGGAGATCATGGTGACCCGGGGCCGCGCCAACACCATCCGCGCCGTGCTCGAACGCCGTATCAAAGACTCGGACGACCCCGTCACCTCGAAGGCCCTCGAAGAAGCCCTCGACTACTGCCTGTCGTGCAAGGCGTGCAAGAAGGAGTGCCCGTCGAACGTCGATCTCGCGCTGCTCAAGGCCGAGTTGCTCCACGCCCGCCACAAACGCGAAGGCATCTCGCTGCTTGAGCGCCTCGTCAGCCGCTTCGATCTCATCGGCAACGCCGGCAGCGTCGCCCCCGGCCTCGCCAACGCAACGCTCAACATCGGCTTCGTCCGCCTGTTGATGGAGAAGATCGTCGGGTTCTCCGCGAAGCGGCCGCTGCCGGCCTACGCCACTGAACGCTTCGACCGTTGGTTCGCTAAGCGCCCAGCCCAACCTGGTTCACGCGGCCGCGTCTACCTCTGGGACGACTGCTCCGTGCGCTACTACGAACCGGAAATCGGGCATGCCGCCGTCAAGGTACTCGAGGCCGCCGGCTACGAAGTCGTGCTGCCCGGCGGACGCTCCTGCTGCGGACGCCCCGCTTTCAGTGTAGGCTGCCTCGACATAGCCCGGCGATTCGGCGCAGACAACGTCGCCCTCTTCAACGCACAAGCGGACGATGCCCCCATCGTGTTCCTCGAGCCCTCATGCTACTCGATGTTCGCCGGCGATTATGAAGAGTTGAAAATCCCCGAGGCGCGCCGCGTCGCGGAACGTTGCGTGTTGTTCGAGCAGTTCATCTTCGACCTACTCGAACGAGAACCCGGCGCGCTCACCTTCGAGTCACGATCCAACCCCGTCGCCATCCATGGTCACTGCCATGCCAAGGCGCTGACCGACGTCGCCGTCATGCCCACCCTCGCCGGGCACATACCCGGCGCGCAGGTCGATCTGCTCGATACGGGCTGCTGCGGCATGGCGGGCTCGTTCGGCGCCATCAAAAAGAAATACGAACTGTCAGTTGAAGTTGCTCAGCCGCTGGCCGACATGGTCGATGCGTTGGCCCCCGGCACGCGCCTGGTGGCCTCCGGTACGAGTTGCCGCCAGCAGATCACGCACCTCACGCAGGCCCGCCCGATGCACATGGCGGAACTGCTCGCGGAGGCCCTGCCGTAGCAGAGGGCCGGAAAGGGCGCCATGTTCAAGAAAGCAGTCAAGATCGGCGTTGTTGTCGTGCTGCTCATCGCGTTCGCGCCGGTGGCGGTGCTGCTCGTGCTCGCCGCGTGTAACGGACGCACGCCGTCGGACACTGATTTTGCCCGCAGCCCCATGCTGGCCCAGCCGCCCGCCCCACTTACCAAATCTATCACCATCAAGGCCGTGACTTTCAACGTCTACGACCTCTACCACGAGTCTGAGAACCGTCCCGAGCGCATGGCGGCCATCGGGCGCCTGCTGGCTGAGATGGACCCCGACCTGGTGGGGATTCAAGAGGCCTTCATCGAAAAAGACCGCCAGGCGCTGCTCGACGCCCTCGGAGATTCACGCCTCGCCTATCACGAGTACTACCCCAGCGGCACCGTGGGCAGCGGCAAGTTCATCCTCAGCGCATTCCCCATCGTCGAGGCCTACTTCCACCGTTTCGAGGACACCGGCGGGTGGTACAAGGTGTGGGAAGGCGACTGGTGGGCGGGCAAGGGCGTGGCGCTGGCCCGCGTCGAACTGCCCCGAAACGCGGGCTATCTCGATTTCTACAACACCCATCTTCAGGCCGACTACGGCAACCCCGCCTATGAACTCGTGAAGGAGTCGCAGATGCGCGGTTTGGCCGGGTTTATCGTGGCGTCGGCCATCGGCACGGCTCCGGCTTTGCTCGCGGGCGACATCAACTGCCGGATCGGGTCGCCCGCCTACAACATCGCCCAGGACAAGGCCGGCCTCCAACGCATGATGGCCGTTGACTCGCGTATCGACCACATTTTCGCGGTCGCGAATCCTCGCTACGGCTTTGAAGTCCTCGCCACCGAACCGTTGACGGGCGAGATCGAAACGCCCGACGGCCCCAAACCCCTCAGCGACCACACCGGCTATTGCTCCACCATCCGCATCACGCCGCAACCCTACGACGCAGCAGTTGACTCACGACCCGGCATTCGATAGGGTATCGAGGTTTCTTGACACGGGCGTAGCGCGCCCAACACCCTCGAGGAGGCCTGACATGAAAATGCGTTCTGGCGTGGCTGTGCTCATGATGGCAATGGCGCTGTGGGTTCCGGCCGCTCTGGCGGAAGTCCCAACCCTTGAAGCGATTGAGAAGGCGGTGGTGGAAAAATGGGACGCCCTGACATCCATGAGCGGAACGCTCGATCTGGCCCTTGAATTCAAACTCAATCCCAATATGGCCAAGCCGGTACCGCTGATGGGCGGGGGTGACGTAGCCTATCTCAAGAAAGACAATCCGCTGTATCGCTCGTACATCTGGGTGGGCATCGGGCAATCCAAGCTGGTCGAGGCCCAGGCGGTCTCCGATGGCGCAAAGACACAATACGAGGCCTCCGTTCCCATGGCCCAAGTGCGCGAATCCGGTACGGTCGACACCGCCGAAATCGGCGCGCCCGGCGGCAAACCGCTGTTCGACATGCTTCGCGAACACCTCGTGCTCAGCGCCCTGCCCGACGCCAAGATCGGCGAGAAACCCGCCTATGCGATCGCGGCCAAGCCCAAAGAAGATTCCGACGAAGTCCCCGTGTCCACATTGGAGATCTTCTTCGATCAGGAGACGGGGATTCCCGTCAAGCTGCGCGCCGTCGGCAAGGATGGCGCCGAAATGGGTTCACTGACGATGAAGGATCTGAAAATCAACGAGACCCTCGGCGAGGGTGTCTTCACGTTCAAGTCCATTCTTCCTCCTGCGCCGCCGGCCCCCGCGGCACCTGCAGCCCCCGCTGCGCAAGCACAGCCCGCCGACGCACCCAAGGAATAGTGACCCGTACCACCCCCGTTGGGGCGCAGGTCGAGATACAAAGAGGAAGGAACCATGAGCAGCACTGAACAAGATACCGCCGCTTTGCGCGGGAGCGTTCGCCGGATCGTCGCGGAAACGCCGATCACCGATTTGCACACCCACCTCTTCTCGCCGGACTTCGGCGGCCTGCTGCTGTGGGGCGTCGATGAACTGCTGACCTACCACTACCTCCTCGCCGAAGTCATGCGCGTTTCCGACCTGCCCTACGAAAAGCTCTGGACGCTCAGTACGCGCGAGAAGGCCGACTTGGTGTGGCAGCATCTCTTCCTCGATCGCTCGCCCATCAGCGAGGCCTGCCGGGGCGTGCTGACGGCGCTCAACCGCCTCGGACTCGACGTCGCCTCACGCGATCTCGCCGCCTACCGCGCGTTCTTCGAGGCGCAGACGCCGGGGCAACACGTGGACACCGTGTTCGAGTGCGCCAATCTCAAAGACGTCGTCATGACGAACGACCCGTTCGATCCCGAAGAGCATCCGCTGTGGATGGCAGGCTTCGAACGCGACCCGCGATTCCACGCAGCGCTGCGGATTGACCCGCTGCTGAACGATTGGGGCACGACCGTCGAGAAGCTCAAGGGCTGGGGCTACAACGTCGAGCCCGGCCTGGGCGACGCCACACGCGCCGAGGTGCGCCGCTTCCTGTCGGATTGGATCGTGCGCATGAAGGCCCTCTACATGGCCGTCTCGTTGCCGCCCGACTTCGTCATGCCGGAAGACTCACCCCGCGCGACGCTCATCGCGGAGTGCGTCCTCCCCGTGGCCCGCGAACACAACATCCCCTTCGCCCTCATGATCGGCGTCAAGCGCCAAGTCAACCCGGCCCTCCAACTCGCCGGCGACGGCGTCGGACTGTCGAGTGTCGACTGCGTCGCCCACTTGTGCGCCCGCTACCCGGACAACAAGTTCATGGTGACCATGCTGGCTCGCGAGAACCAGCACGAGCTGTGCATCGCCGCGCGCAAGTTCCGCAACCTGTGCCTCTTCGGCTGCTGGTGGTTCCTCAACGACCCCAGCCTCATCGACGAAATCACCCGTATGCGCTTCGAACTGCTCGGCCTCAGTGTCGTGCCGCAGCATTCCGACGCACGCGTGCTCGACCAAGTCGTCTACAAGTGGGCCCACTCGCGCGAGGTCATCGCCAACGTGCTCGCCGACAAGTACGCCGACCTGACCGCTACCGGCTGGGTGCTCGATGAAACAGAGATCCAGCGTGATGCCGCCAAGCTGCTCGGCGGCAACTTCTGGAATTTCATTGAGCGGTAGTCGTAAGGAGCCTAGTCAGAATAAATTGGACAACTCGGCGCTCGTATTTGGTTTAGATTTGGGCGATCTGATTGAGCAAAACCACAGGAATAGCAGGGGAATAGCAGGGCTATTTCGAAGATTTTGCGATTGAAGATCGTCCAAAGATAAGCTGAAGACGAGATGCGGAATGTTCAAACTGTTCTGACTGGGTTCCTAAAAAACCGGCGCGTCCGAGCGGCGCTCCCGAGGTAAAAAGGCCGTGTTCGAAATCACGAAGACTATCACACTGCGCGATGCCGACGCCGCAGGCGTACTCTTTTTCGCGCGCTATCTCTCGCTTGCCCACGACGTCTACGAAGAATTTCTCGCGGCAAAGGGCATCAGTCTGCGCGCGATGCTCGATCGGGGCGACATGATCCTGCCCATCGTCCACGCCGAAAGCGACTACCGCCTCCCGCTCTGGGTAGGCGACCAGGCCGTCATCCAGATCGAAGTCGCCGAACTCGCCGAGCGGCGCCTGACCCTCACATACACGTTTCTCACGCCGGACGGCGAAGTTGCCGCCACCTGCCGCACCATACACGTCTCCGTCGACCCGGCCACGCGAAACGTCATCCCGCTTCCGGAGGAACTGCGCGCCGCCTGCCGCTAGGAGTCTGAACCGCCAGCCGCCTGTCCGCGGCCGGATGTGGATACCAGCAATGATCCTCAAGCGACACCCAGAAGCCCGATGGACGGGCTTTCGCGAAGTCATGGGCATGTCGGGCCCCATCATCCTCGGCTCGATTTCGTTCACTATCATGATGTTCGTCGATAACATGATGGTGGCCCGCGTCAGCACGCAAGCTTTCGCCGCCATCGGCTCCGCCGGACTGTGGTCCTACATCTCCGCCTGCTTCCTGCTCGGCGTCGTCGGCTGCGTCGGCACTTTCGTCGCCCAGTCCTTCGGCCGCGGCAACCTGCACGACTGCGCTCGCTACGCATGGCAAGGCCTCTACGTGTCCACGCTCGCCGCCGTTCTCGCCGTGGTCCTCTTGCCTGTTTCCGGGCCGCTGTTCAATGCGATGGACCACTCCCCGGAAGTCACCGCGCTCGAGCTGACCTACTTCCGCATCCGCCTGCTCGGATTCGTCTCCATCGCCTGCGTATCGGCTCTCGCCGCCTTCTTCCAGTCCATCGGCCGCCCAAGCGTTCCCATGCTGGTCGCCATCGTCGCCAATCTCTGCAACGTGACCCTTAACTATATCCTCATCTTCGGCCACTTCGGTATGCCCGCCATGGGCATCGCGGGCGCCGCCACGGCCACCGTCATCGCCATGGCGTTGCAGGTCGTCCTGCTCATGGCCGCCTTCCTCTCGCGCCCAGTACACGCCCGCTTCGCCACACGTACCGCCTCCCAGCTCGACTTCCACAAGGTCAGCGAACTGCTGCGCATCGGTCTGCCCGTCGGCTTGGTCATGTTTATGGACGTGGCCAACTGGGGACTCTTCACCAGCTTCATCGTCGGGCGTTTCGGCGACACCGCGCTCGCGTCACACAACGCCGCCATCAACTTCATGCATCTCGCCTTCATGCCCGCCCTCGGACTCAACCAGGGCATCGCCGCTATCGTCGGCCAACACATCGGCCGCGGCAACTTCGACACCGCCGCCGCCCGAACCTACACGGCCATGAAAATCGCCGCTGTCTACATGTTTCTGATGGGCATCGTGCTGGCCACCTTCGGTAGACCCCTGATCGCCGCCTGCTTCTCCTCGAATCCCGACGTGCTCAAGCTGGGCCACACACTCCTCATTTTCGCCGCCTTATTTCAAGCCTTCGACGCCATCAACATCATCGCTTCGGGCGCCCTGCGCGGCGCGGGCGACACCCGATGGATGGCCTTCGTCACTCTCGCCTTCGCCTACTGCTTCTTCCTGCCGACGTCGCTCACGTTGGCCTTTTGGTTCAAGTGGGAAGCCATCGGCGCCTGGGTCGGCGCCACCGCCTACATTATTGGACTCAGCGGATTTCTTTTCTACCGTTTCCACAGCGGGCACTGGCGCCACATCCGCATCTTCTCAGAAGACACCGCACCCTCCTCGTAACCTATGGCACGCCAGGTTGGCAATGCCGCCACGGAGGTTGTACAGTGGGACATGTGGGCAACCGAACCTGAAACCAGCGCGAAAGGGAGCGAACACCATGTCAGGACTCTTCAACCCCGCGGTCGTGCTGTTAAGCGGCGGCCTGGATTCGTCCGTCCTGTTGCACCACGTTGCACATGACCTCAACCGCCGCCCCGTCTACGCCATCAGCTACGATTACGGCCAACGCCACGCCCGCGAACTCGAGTGCGCGCGATGGCAGGCCGAGGCGGCCGGCGCCGCCCAACACCGCATCATCGACATGACTTGCCTCGGCCCTATGCTGAAGGGCGGCACAGCCCTCGTCGAGGGCGGTAGCGAGATCCCCGATCTCGACACGCTCGACGACGCCCAACGCGCCCAGCCGCCCACCTACGTGCCCAATCGCAACATGATGCTGCTCGCGATAGCGGCTGCCTACGCCGAAGCCCAGGGCGTTCAAGAAGTCTTCTACGGCGCGCAGGCGCAGGACGAATACGGCTATTGGGACTGCACCACGGACTTCGTAACCAGGCTCAACCACACCCTCGCCCTCAACCGCGAGCGCCCGGTGCGCATACAGGCGCCCTTCGTGGAGACGTCCAAGGCCGGCATTGTCCGGCGCGGCGTCGAACTCGGGGTAGCATTCGCGCGCACGTGGTCGTGTTATCGTGGGGCAGCGCGCGCGTGCGGGCGATGCCCCACGTGCGTCGAACGTTTGCACGCATTTGAAGAAGCCGGCATCGCCGATCCATTACCTTACGAGTAGCGCCCCGGCACAAGGGCGGCACAACCTGAGGAGGGAAGCCACATGTATATTTTGCACGTAGATATCGCCGTCAAGCCCGACTGCGTGGACGAGTTCGTCGAAGCCACGCTCGCCAATGCTCGCGGGAGCGTCCAGGAACCCGGCTGCGCCCGATTCGATATTGTGCAGGACAGGGAAGACCCGGCGCACTTCCGTCTGATCGAAGTCTACCGCAACGAAGCCGCCGTGGCCGCACACAAGGATACGCCACACTACGCCGCCTGGGCTGAAACCGCCATCCCCTTCATGGCCGAGCCCCGCACCAAGACCATCTATCGCGGCATCTACCCCGGCGAGGATGACTGGGACTGAGGTAGGGCCACGACCCACCGCCGGAAAACCAGGGAACATATTCTCGTTGCGGCAACTCGCGCCCCGGACAAGCCTCGGCCCTGACTGCCGGTTACGGCAAGCCGGAATGCCCCGTCCTTTGGGCGTGGTTAG
>JAACEL010000648.1 GCA_011682535.1 Nitrospiraceae bacterium
TGTAGGCGGCGATGGTCTGCGCGACGGCTTCGGGGGAATCTTCAAACACGACGAAGGGCCGCACGCGCTTCTCCCCGATCTCCGCCTCGGCGAGCAGGCCGTGCTTGAAGAAGGCGTAGCCCAACATGCTCTGGGCGACGAACTGGCGGGTGTTGGGAACGAGTTCGTCGACGTCGAGCAAGGCCAGTTCGGCAGGCCGGCCGCGCTGGGGCGGCAGGGCCTTGGCGATTGCGCGCGCAAACGGCAGCAGCAGCGTTTCGTACTGTTCCGGATCGTCAGCCATGAGCTTGAGGAAGAAAGGCCCCTGGTAGAAGATGATCTGCGTACCGCCGCCGAATCCTTCCGACCCAACCTTGACGATCTCGGATTCTTCGTAGCGGAAGTTGGAATAGATACCGAAACCTTCCAAGAACGAGCCCATTTCGTAGAGTTCGAGGGAGATGGGATTGTCCGCGTCGCCGTCATGGAGGTAGGACGCGGCCACAACGCGCTTGAACCCGTAGGGGAAAAACAGTTCGGCCTCGCCGTTGATCAGTTCGAACACGGTGTCGACGAAGTAGACGTCGGCGTCGCCATCGCGCGCCCAGCCATCGGACAGGACGGGGTCGGTGAGGAGTTTCTCGAGCGGGTCTTTCTTCTTGGGTGTGTCGGCGGCGGCGCACAGGGCGATGCCCATCGACACGACGAGGGTGACAGCGGTGCGCATGGTGCGACTCCTTGTTTCGATTCCGTTACTTTGAATTGCCGGGCCTTCGGGAACCAAGCAGCCGATCATTGAGCGAAGATGGTGGCGATGCGCGTGAGGACCATCGAGACGACACTTGGCCCTTGCGCCTACATCACGCATAGTCGCTACGGAGCCGCGAAATCCAGGGACAGTCCCGTCTCGTCGCATTCGCTCCTCGCTTGGTACAGTCCCTGGCTTTCGCTCATTTCTCTTAGGCGAACAGACGCCCCGCGCGTTGCATCTTGGCGGCGATGTCGAGGCCGCGCACACAGCGAGCGGTGCATTGGGTACAATCGCCGCACGCGGCAGGCGTGGCGGCGGGGGCAATCTCGCCATAGGCCGAGCGTGCCAGGGCGATGTCGCCGTAGCCCTCGGCATACATGAGGCTGCGGTTCACGTTCGGGATGTCGACGCCGTTGGCGCAGGTGGTCTCGCAGGCGCCGCACATGTGGCAATAGTAAGGGGCGCAGGCTTTCTGATAGCGGTTGAGCGTAGCCACGTCGACCGGCGTCATCGGCATGCCCATTACGGCGGTATCTTCCTCAAGCTGGGCAAGGTCGACCATGGCGGGGATAGCGGCGGTAACGTTGGTGTCCTGGAGCACCCATTTGAGCGCGGCTTGGTGCGGGCTGATGTCGCCGAGTTCCTTGGTGGTGTAGCCGCCGGCCTGGGTCTTCATGGCAATGATCCCGATCCCCGCCGCGGCTGCTTTAGCAATCAGGGCCTTGAGGGAGCCAGGGCTCTGGAAGTTGTACTTGACGAGGATGGTGTCGTAGAGCTTGTCGGGGTCGTCGAGGACAGCCTGGATAACTTCCTCCTCGTTCTTGTGCGTGGTCACGCCGATGAACCGAGTCTGCCCCTTCTTCTTCGCCTCCGCCATGACCGTACGGATCTCCTCATCCATGATCGCGTTCTTGGAGGAGATCGAGTGCAACTGAAGCAGGTCGACATAGTCGGTCTTCAACAATGAAAGGCTCTGGCTGACTTGGTTGACCATCTTGCGTGTGCTGCCGGGCTTGGCCTTGGTCGCTACGAACACTTTGTCTCGATACCCCTGCAACGCTTCGCCGACGATGGCTTCGTTCTTGCCGTTCATATAGACGCGGGCGGTGTCGATGTAGTTGAGGCCCATGTCGAACGCGGCCTGGAATACGGCGGCCTCGGAGGTACGCATGGCGCCGATGCTGACCGTCGTGATCTTCATGCCGGTGCGGCCGAGGGTGCGGAAATCGAGCTTGGGGGCCTCCGCGGCGCCCGCCCGAAGGCCGGTGACGGCGGCGGCGGCGCCAACGGCGCTGGCTTTCAGAAAGTGTCGTCTGTTGATGTCACAGCGGCCTTGCTTGACGTCCATGGGGTACTCCTCCTGAATGGCCCTGCCCGGTTGATTGACGTTGCGCTCAAGGCACCCATTATGGCCCGGAACACGCATTCACGCAACCCAGATCCTCCTGCCCACTTGACAAGCCCTCCAGGCCGGTGCAAGTATCGCCCTAGAGCAGTTTAAGTAATTCTGTAGCCACATCTGCTTGCTGTGGCATCGGCTGACTGCGTCACGAAACCTTGCCATAGCACCGCTATGGCGGCGTTTTCCTTCTCAGCCTTGTCCTCGCTGGCGCAGCCGCAGCCACGGAATTATTTAAACTGCTCTAGACTATCCGGGGAGTGTGCATATGCGGGAACTTGGCCCTGACAGTTTGTTTTCGGTGGTCGCGCCGGTACACAACGAATGCGGCCTGATCGACGAGTTCATCACCGAGGTGGGCGAAGCCCTCATTGGGCTCAACTTGCCGGGCCAGGCGGAGTTGGTGTTGGTGGATGACGGGAGCACGGACGGCACAGGGGCGAAATTGGACGCGTGGGCCAAACGCGACGATGTCGATGTGCGTGTCGTGCACCTGGCGCGCAATTTCGGGCAGTCGGCCGCGGTCTCGGCCGGATTGGACCGTGCGGACGGCGACGTAGTAGTCGTGATCGACGCCGATTTGCAGGACGACCCGGCGGCGTTCGGCCCGTTGTTGCAGCAATGGCGTGCGGGGCATGACGTGGTCTACGCGGTGCGTAGCGGGCGCGATGCCTCCTACTTCGTCCGTTTCTTCTCGTGGCTGTTCTACCGGATGATTCGCGTCCTCGGGCAGATCGAGTTGCCGTTGGACGCAGGGAACTACGCCTTGATGGATCGGCGGGTGGTGGCGAGCATACGCCAACTGCCCGAACGCAACCGCTACATTCCCGGACTGCGCACCTGGGTGGGCTTCAAACAGACGGGCGTACCGGTGCGCCGGCGGAAGCGCCGCCAAGGGGAGTCCCGGGTGGGGATTCGGGGACTCTGGACACTGGCCATGAACGCCGTGTTCTCGTTCTCATACGTGCCGCTGTTCGTGTTCCGCGTGGTGGGCGCGCTGACGCTGGCCTTCTCCGTGGTGCTGACGCTGTGGGCGCTGGGCCGGCAATTGCTCACGGGTGAAACGGTCGCGTCGAGCACGTCCTACCTGGCGGCCATCTCGTTCTTCGGCGGGATCAACCTGCTGGGAATCTCGGTGGTCGGCGAGTACGTCGCGC
>JAACEL010000244.1 GCA_011682535.1 Nitrospiraceae bacterium
TATGACAACTACCTGCTAGGCACAAAAGATCTTGACCATGAAACCATTACCTCTTTTGAAATCGGCTTAAACAGCCACCGCCCTGTTGACCATCCCGATCGAAATCGCCTCGCTCGACGCGGGCGACCCTATACGAGTACGCCTGATTTAGTTCGCGGATTTCCGCTACGGAGGAACGGCCCGTGGAAGAGCAATCGAACCTGTCGCACGTGGACGAGCACGGCCGCGCGGTGATGGTGGACGTCAGCGGCAAGACGCCCCAACGGCGCACGGCCAAGGCCTCCGGCCGAATCCGTCTGGCCCCCGCCACCCTCACCCTCGTCGCCGGTAACGCCCTGAAAAAAGGCGACGTGTTCACGGTGGCCGAACTGGCGGGCATACAGGCCGCCAAACGCACGCACGAACTCGTCCCCCTGTGCCACCCCCTGTCCATCACGAACATTGACGTCACAGCCTCCCTCGAAGAGGACGCCGTCGCGGTTTCCAGCACCGTCACCTGCGTCGGCCCTACAGGTGTGGAGATGGAAGCCCTCACCGCCGTCAGCGTCGCCTTGCTGGCCGTCTACGACATGTGCAAGGCGGTCGACCACGGCATGGTCATCGAGCAAGTCACCCTCACCGAGAAAACCAAGCAGGATATCGAATGACTCCCGACCCCTCACAAACCGGCGCCGTCATTTCCGTCAATATCTCCACCGAGACGGGCATAATCAAGACTCCTGTGCCCGAGATCGTCATCGATGAACGCGGCATCCAGGGAGACGCCCACGCGGGCGATTGGCACCGTCAAGTGAGCCTGTTGGCGGCGGAGAGCATTGAGCGGTTCGGGGAAGAATCGGAACGCCGGTTCAATTGGGGCGAGTTCGCCGAAAACATCACGACGCGCGGCCTCGACCTCACGCGCCTCGCCCTGCTGGATCGCCTCACAATCGCTGAAACCGGCGTCGAACTCGAGGTGAGCCAAATCGGGAAGAAGTGCCACGGTGACGGCTGCGCCATCTACCGCGAAGTCGGCCAATGCGTCATGCCCAAGGAAGGGATCTTCTGCCGCGTCGTACAAGGCGGAGTCCTCAAGCCCGGCAGCCCCATCACGCACACCCCGCGCCCGCTCCGCATTCGCACCATAACCCTGAGCGACCGCGCCAGCCGTGGCGAATACGCCGACCGCAGTGGCCCCGCCATCCTCAAGCGGCTGGAAGAGCACTTCGCCGGTAGCCGGCGCTGCATCGAAGTGGACGACAGCATCCTGCCCGACGACGCAGCCCAACTGGAACAGGCGCTACGGGATGCTTGCGCCGCCGGCGAGGACGTCATCTTCACCACCGGGGCCCCCGCGACATCACCCCCGACGTGGTCGGAGCCATGGCCGACAAGATCATCCCCGGCATCATGGAACACATCCGCCTCAAGTATGGCGCCCAAAAGCCCAACGCCCTGTTGAGCCGTTCCGTCGCCGCGGTTGCGGGCGCCACCCTCATCTACACCCTCCCCGGCAGCGTGCGTGCGGTCGACGAATACATGGTCGAAATACTAAAGACGGTCGAACACCTGTTCTACACCCTCCACAGTCTCGACACGCATTGAGCGAACGCAGCCAGCGCCCCCTTAGTCCGCTGTATCCTCAAGCCTTTGAAGGCGTTCCCGAACCGACTGCGCATACTCGGCGTCAGGGAAACGCTCCAGGTAGCGCTCCAACACACGGGCGGCGTCGCCGCGCCGCTCAAGGTCGCGCAGATACAAGCGTGACAAACGGTTGACGACCTGCAGGCACTTCTCCGCCGAATCGATCCGATCCAGCACGCACTCGAACCACCGGGCCGCCTCCTCAGGTTGCCCCAGCCGCGCGTACAGCCCACCGATCCGGACCTGGGCCGTGGACTCCTTCGGGAAGATCCGCGCGATCACCAAGTATTCCTGCAACGCCCCCTCGTAGTCCCCCTCCCGCTCCAACGCCTCGGCCGGCGCGTAGCGTGGCTCGCGCGTCCCCGACCGCGCCTTAGGCATGACGAAGTCCACCAGCACCTGAGAACACAGCGAGATAACCATCTGACCGTAGAGGGCCGCACCCGACACGACCAGTCCAAGGATGGAAAACATGAAAAGGACCGGCATGTGGGCCATGAATGCGCGCAGCAGGAAAGACTCCACTGCGTAGAACACCGCCACCGCGGCCAGCGTCATCGCCTGGACCGGCGCCGGGATCTCATGGTGGTAGACGTATCGGATGCGAAGCGTGTGAATCCCCCAGGCGAAATAGGGGATCAGGATGATGCCCGACAGCAGACGCCCCCCCACTCCAAACAGGTCGAACCCGGCCAAGCCGCTGTACCCTCCAAGCGAAGCCTATGCGTGCGGCGTAAGCGCCGAACAGAGCCCATAGTAAACGGTTCAACGGCCGTTTTCCACCTGTTCCATTGTCATCTCGACCACAGGGAGAAGTCTCCAACCGCCTCCGGCCAGGCGCTGACTTCCTACCCCGGATATCTCACCGGCTTTCTGCTGCGCGTGCGCATGTCTGTTCATCACACGGAGGTACAAAGACACAGAGAATACAATCTATTGTAGCGTCTCGTAGTTGGCGCAACTTATGTTTTGGCGGATGTCGCCATGAAAAGCATACGGCAGTATCGTCATCCCCGGGCAAGGGGTTGCAACCCCTTGTCTTCTCCAGCGCCAGAGCAGGGGGGCCTCCCAATGTAGGCCAGGCTCCTAAGCGCTCTCGAAGACAGGCAGGCAGTCGCCGTGCGCCTCGATCAGTTCGTCGCACAACGCGACCGTCTGATCGATAGTGAGTTCGGCCGCCGTGTGCGGATCGAGCAACGCAGCCTGGTAGATGTGCTCGCGCTTGCCCGTCAACGCCGCCTCGATCGTCAATTCCTGCACGTTCACATTCGTGCGCGTCAGCGCGGCGCACTGCGGCGGCAGATCGCCAACGAAGGTCGGGGTGATACCGTTGCGATCCACGACGCAGGCAACTTCGACACAACAGTTCGGGGGCAGGTTGGTGATGAGCCCCGTGTTCAGGACATTGCCGCCGAGGACGTATGGTTTTCCGCTCTCCATGGCGTCGATGATGTACGAGGCGTATTCCCCGGTGCGCTCGTGCGAGAGGGTCTCGTCCGACAGCAGCACCTTCTTCATCCCCTCCCAGCCCTTGATCTGCGACTCGCATCGGCGTGGATATTCGTCGAGCGGGATGCGGTATTCGTCGATCAACTCGGGAGCCGTCGACTTAATCAGCCAGGGCACGTACTCCGCGCTATGCTCGCTCGACTCGGTGACGTAGTAACCGAAGCGTTTCATCAGTTCGAACCGCACCGTATCTTTCTTGCGATATTTGTTCAGTTCCGCACGACGTTTGATCTCAGGGTACAGATCCTCGCCGTTGCGGGAGATTTCCAACAGCCATCCCTGGTGGTTGATGCCCGCGATCTTCCACTGTAGGTTGTCCCGCGGCATGCCCAGCTCCCAACACAGGTGGCTGGCGCAGTCCTGGACGCTGTGGCACAGGCCGACGGTCTTCACCGCCGATCCCCTGAGGATAGCCCCAGTGATCATCGCCATCGGGTTGGTATAATTCAGCAGCCAAGCTTTCGGCGCCACGACCTCGATAATCCGGCAATACTCGAGCATCACCGGGATCGTGCGCAAAGCGCGGAAGATACCACCGATTCCGAGCGTGTCGGCAATCGTCTGACGCAGGCCGTACTTCTTGGGGATCTCGAAATCGATCACGGTGCTGGGTTCATACCCGCCCACCTGGATCGCGTTGACCACGTAGTCGGCCCCGTCCAATGCGTCACGCGCGTCACGCACCAGGAAACCCTCGTACGTCGCGTTTGTGCCCAGCGTCCGGTTGATGTTCTCCATCATGATCTTGCTGACATTCAGCCGATCCGGATCGAGGTCGACGAGCGAGACGAGTGCGTCCTTCAAACAGTCTACGTGAAGGCAATCCCCAAGAACGTTCTTTGCAAAAATGGTGCTTCCCGCACCGAGAAAACAGATCTTAACCATGACACCTTCCTCGTTTCGTTATGGCGTGAAGAACGCGGATCATACGCGACTCAGGCGGGCAAATGGAAGAACTCTTTCCGCAACCCGAACCCCGGTCGGGCGGCATACCGGATTGCCGTCAGCCAGCATCGTTCGCGCTGGGTTCCTTGCCCTCATCCTCATTAAGCGCACTTTCGATGTTTTCCGGCGCTTCCGGCGCCAGCGCACGGCGCGGCGTCGCCACGTTGTGTTCAGGGCACGCGGTGACAATGTTGAGCGCTTTGGGCATGACCTCGATCGCCGCCGGCAACTGGCCCGGCTGTTCGCCGTCGAGATTGATCAACACCGTCTCGTTCGAACGCGCCGTGATTCGAGCCGTCTTAAAAAAGCGGATCTTGTCCGGGTGCTCAAGCAGCCGCCCCTGGTACAGTTTATGCACGTGCGTCACCGCGAACAAACGGCTTGTGTCCCCGATGACGTAGACGTCGAACAGACCGTTGTCGATCTCGGCATTCGGCGCCACATGCATCCCGCCGCCGTCGTATTGCCCTTTGGCGATGATCACGTCGCGGCATTTCTGATCGACTTGCGCGCCGCCGATATCCAGTTCGAGGAACGGGTTCTTGTACGTCAGCAACGTCATGATCAGGCCGCGGAAGTAAGTGAGCCGTCCACCATACTTCTTCGTCGTGCGGTTCACACGCTCTACCACCGCGCCGCCGATACCGATGTGGCACGTGTTGATAAAGTACAGGTACTGTTGACCGCCGTCGGGCAAGGTAAACGTGACACGGCCCAGGTCGGCCGCCACCACGCGGTCGCTTACCAAATGAGGCACCGCGTTCACCCCGCGCGGCATATTCAACGTCCGCGCCAGGTCGGAACCCGTTCCGAGCGGAAGAATCGCCATTGCCGCGCGCGGGTTGATGGGCAGCATGCCGTCGAAGAAACCGTTGATCACTTCGTGATGCGTGCCGTCGCCCCCCACGCTCACAATTCGGTCGTAACCGTCGCGAAGCGCCTGACGAACCAACTCCGTCGCGTGCCCGGGGTGATCCGTCTTGAGAAACAGATAGTCCCCCATCAAGTCTTCGAGCATCTGGCCGATTTTCGGCCATCGGCGCGCGGTTCGCCCGTTTCCCGAATACGGATTAACCACTACGGCAATCTTGTGTGCGTTGTCCCTGCTTGTCGACATGCCCGCTCTCCAGGTTCCCGAAACGATTATACCCCACATGGAGACGCCCGCAAAACCACCCATCACGCGATTCCTCTGATCGTCTTGGGCAGAAACGGCCATTGATACTTCAATGAAACGCAAGTACAAGGCCCAATGCCGGTGCAAAGGGGCGCACACATGAACAGGCGCAAGCAGTGGCTTCTCTTTGGCATCCACGTGGCTGCCTCATGTCTGTTGTTTTCTCTGGCCGTCAGTGCCGACGAATCCCGAGCGTCGTACGAGTCTGACTTCGCAGCCTTCGTTGCCGAAGTGGACAACACCTACCCGTTCTTCGACCTCAAGGGAAACCGCGACGACTGGGACGCGCGCAAGACAGAACTCGCGCCACTGGTGGCGCAATGCCAATCCGATTCTGATTTCCTCGGCCTGGTCGTCAGGGCGATTGCGTCGCTGCACGATTCTCACATGTGGATCCGGGACGCCAAGACCGAAGTCCCCCCTCGCCCCACCGAGTATTACCCCGGCGTAAGCTTCATGCCAGCGACCGAGGAGCGAGTTGCGGTCATGTGGGCCTCCGAGGGGCTCGCGGAAAGCCTCACAATCGGCACCGTCATCACCCGGATCGACCGCGAGCCCGCACGCGCGTTCCTGGAGCGCCGCGCCGCGAGAGACTGGGGCGACAGCTTCAACTCCAGTCCACAGCGCACGCGGCTGTTCGCTTACCGGCTCCCGCTCAAGACGGCGACAAAGGGGGAACCGCACACTCTCACCTATCTCGACGGTGGGAAGGAACGCGAACTCGCGCTGACCTGCGACCTTCCCGCCCGGGGCTGGCCCCATACCTACAATTTGCCCGAGGGGCTTACTCGGGTCGGACGCTCTTTCTGGTACACCCAGTTCCCCAGCGGCGCGGGATACGCCTACGTGCGCCGGATCGATGACAGCGCTCCAACCGGGATACTGCAAGCCCTCGCAGCCCACCCAGACGCGAGAGGATGGATCATCGATCTACGGGGAAATGGCGGCGGCGGGTACGGCCCAGATGTCATCCAGGGCATCAAGGATCTCCCCCGGCCCGTCGCCGTGCTCATAGACGCAGGATGTATCTCTGCGGGGGAAACGATCGCGCGGGATCTGGCCCGCCACGCCGAGGCGCGCTTGTTCGGTTCCAGGACCGCGGGCGCCTCCTCGGCAAAGCGGTCGTGGTCCTTCCCCTCAGGGATCGCCACTGTCACCTTCTCTACCCGTAGCCGCTGGCGAAACGACGGAAAACCCATCGAGTTCAACGGCATTGAACCCGAGGTGCAGATCGAGGCCATTCCCGAGGAAGCTGCTCAGGGCCTCAACACCGCCATCTGCCGTGCCGAAGAATACGTCGTACGCACCGCCCGCGCCAAAGAGAAGGCTCAGGCGAACCAATAGCGCCCGAGGATTCGCCTTTTGCCTTTCCCGCCTCAGGCAGTATAATGCACGTGCGCTTGCGGCGTCGTTTGCACCCTTGGAAAGGGGACTCATATGGACTGGACGTTCTTGATCGTCAACTACCTGTTAGGCTTCATCTTTGGACGCATCTTCCGCATGTTCACCACGGGGCTCAATCCCCTCATGCCTGCTCCCAGATTCTAGAGCGTTTCGCAATTGAGATGTCGTCTATCTGCGACCGTGAAGACAAGGCTGACAAGCAACGAGAACGCAGCCATAGCGAGCTAATGCTCTGCTCGGCGGCACAGCACCAAGACATACGTCTACAGGGGAGGAAGTCCAAATGGCTGCTCTACGCGTGGGACTCGTCGGATTTGGCATCATGGGGGAACTGTATGCCGAGACGATCAAAGTCTTTGACGACGCGACCTTGGTTGCCGTGGCCGAGGTCGACGAGGCCCGGCGCGCGGCAGCGGGCGCACGGCACGATTGCGGCGTCTTCAGTTCCCACGCCGAGATGTTTGAACGGGCCAACCTCGATACCGCCATCATCGCCCTGCCCGATTTCATGCACCGGGCTCCCGTTATCGCGGCTGCCCAGGCGGGCTTGCCTATTTTGTTGGAGAAGCCCTTCGCGACAAACCTCGAAGACGCCCAAGCGATGATGCAAGCCATCGACACCGCCGGTGTCGCCTGTTCCATCGAGTTCTCGAACCGTTGGGGGGCTCCCTTCGCTCAAGCAAGAGAACGCGTCCGAGACGGGCAACTCGGCGATGTCCTATCCGTTTCGGCCGACCTCAACGACACGGTCTTTGTGCCAATGGAAATGCTGTCCTGGGCGGGACAATCCTCCCCGGCCTGGTTTCTCATGAGCCACACGGCCGATCTTGTCGCCTGGATCACCGGCAAGCGCCCTACCCGCGTGTTCGCCAAGGGCACGAAACAGTTTCTCGCGGCACACGGCATCGACACCTACGACGTCATCGAAGCCCTGGTCGAATACGACGACGGAACCACCGGACGCCTCACCAGCGGGTGGGTGCTCCCCCAGGGGTTCCCCCTGATCTACGAACTCAAGATGCGGATTGTGGGCACCAAGGCCGCAATCGATATCGACATGTCCGACCAGAACTTACACTTCTTCGATCACACCAGGCTCGAACACCCCCCAACTTCCGTGGGGGTGGTCCATGGACGCCACGTGGGCGGCATCCATAACATGATCCGCGACTTCGTGCTCGACACGCGCGCGGGGGTCCAGCCGATGACCACCGTTCAGGACGGGTTCGAGAACACGTGTTTCTTAGTCGCGGTACATGAATCGCTGCGGTCGAATGGACCAGTGGACATTTAGAGCAGTTTAAGTAATTCTGTGGCCGCAGCTGCGCCAGCGAGGACAAGGCTGACTGCGTCACGAAACCTTGCCAGAGCGGGGACAGGGATGGCGATAACCAGGCACATCAGTAAAGAAACAACCAGCAACGACCCGAATACGCCCCCCCCCGTCGTCGAAACGATCCGCCTGCCAGGCCTGACCGCCTATCCTGATGGCGCACGCCTGCAAGATAACCGCCGCGAGGCGGTCGAGCAGGGTCGCCAGCCCAACGCTTTGTTCCTTCTTGAGCACCCACCCACCATCACGTTAGGGCGCAATGCCCACGACGAGAACCTCTTGCGTTCGCGCGACGCGCTGGCGGAAGCCGGTGTGGACGTCTGTCAAGCCAATCGCGGAGGCGACGTGACCTACCACGGTCCCGGTCAAATGGTGGCCTATCCCATACTCGATCTGCGCCTTTGGCAGACGTCGATTCGCTGGTACCTGCGTACACTGGAACAGGTGATCATCGACCAACTTGCCCTGTACGGTGTCGAAGCGGAGAGAAACGAAGGCTACACCGGCGTGTGGGTCGATGGTGGAAAAATTGCGGCCGTTGGCGTTGCTTTGCGTCATTGGGTGACGTTCCACGGGCTCTCCCTGAACGTCGATCCCAACATGACCCACTTCTCCTGGATCATCCCGTGTGGCATCGCCGACAAGCCCGTCGTCTCGCTCAAACAGATCCTCGGGACTCCGCCCCCGATGGTGCAAGTGCAAGATGATTTCGAGCGTACGTTTC
>JAACEL010000245.1 GCA_011682535.1 Nitrospiraceae bacterium
AGCTGGGCTTTTCGACGACGTGCGGCTGATGGTCCGGGCCGAAATCGCAGGGGACTACATGGCCCAAGCGGAACTGCTGCACGGCGAAGGCTATCATGTCCCGGCGGCTGTGCTGGCCGGGGCGGTGCTTGAAGACGCCTTGCGGAAGCTCTGCGAGCGGGAAGAAATCCCAATCGAGACCGACAAGGGTAAGCGCAAGACCATTAACCCCATGAACACTGACTTGGCTAAGAAGAACGTATACAATGCGGCCAAAGCCCAGGAAATACTTGCATGGGCAGCCCTGCGTAACAACGCCGCCCACGGCGATGGCGACAAGGTGGAGCCTGCCGCGGTTGGCCGCATGATTGATGGCGTCCGCGCCTTCGTCGCTGACTACTTGCGGTGATTCGTTACTTTTCGGTCATTGGTGGCTTCGCCTGGCGGTGGCATAATGCATGGACGGGGCCCACGAAATGAACCCAC
This sequence comes from Nitrospiraceae bacterium, assembly GCA_011682535.1. Lineage (GTDB taxonomy): Bacteria > Hydrogenedentota > Hydrogenedentia > Hydrogenedentales > SLHB01 > JAACEL01. Next base: position 466 of record JAACEL010000245.1, read on the forward strand.
AGCGCAATAAAGAGGAAACGCAATGACCATCGAAGAGCGCCTGGACAGGTTGGAAAGACAAATGGGCATTGGGAGGCCTGCACAGACAGTCCGGGCCACGGCCTTCCGCCTGGTCGACGACGAGGGGCGAGAACGGGGAACGTTCAGGATGGCCAAGGGCGGACCGTGGCTGGACATGTGCGATGAGAACGGCCTGCCCCGCATCAGGCTGACCGTAACCGAGAACGGACCGTGGCTCCAGTTGTACGACGCGGACGGTGAACTCCGCGTCTTGCTGAGCGAGACCGTGCACGGACCGGGGCTGCACCTGTTCGATGAGAACGGTGAAATCCGCGTCAGTCTGAGCGAGAACAAGGCCGGGGCGGGGCTGAGCCTGGCCGACAAGAAGGGCAAAGACCGAGTCAGACTGAACGTGAACGAAGACGGACCGACGCTGGTGCTGCACGACGAGAACGACAAGCCCTGCACCTTGCTAGAGGTAAATGAGGACGGGCCAGCGTTGGGCATGTGTAACAAGAACAGCCGATTGGGTGTCTGGCTGGGTGTCAACGAGGACCGGGCGATGCTGGGCCTGTCCGACGAGAACGGCAACCCCCGCGCCAGGCTGGCCGCAAACAAGAACGGGGCGGGACTGGACCTCCGCGATGAGAACAATAAACTCCTCTGGTCAGCCCCGTAAGGCTGGGGGTGTTCATGCAAATCGGAATTGTACACTGATGGGGCGCTCAAAGGGGATGATAACATGACGGAAAACGGCGAGAAGAAGTTGGGGCGATTACAACGGGTGGACCTACGCGAGATATGGGCCAGTGAAGCCCAGGGATTTACCCCTTGGTTGGCGGAGGAAGAGAACCTGGCTGTGCTGGCCGAGACAATCGGCCTTGAGCTTGAGCTTCAGGCCCAGGAACAGAACGTGGGGCCGTTCAGGGCCGACATCCTCTGCAAGGATACAGTGGACAACCATTGGGTGCTGATCGAGAACCAGCTTGAGAGGACCGACCACACGCACCTTGGACAGTTGATGACCTACGCCGCGGGACTCGATGCGGTGACAATTGTCTGGGTCGCTTCCCGTTTCACAGACGAGCATCGGGCAGCCATTGACTGGGTCAATCGCATAACCGAGGAGGGGATCAACTTCTTCGGCTTGGAGATCGAACTGTGGCAGATTGGCAACTCGCCGATTGCAGCGAAATTCAATATCGTGAGCAAGCCCAACGATTGGCGAAAGACAATTCGAGACCAAGCCAAGAGCGAATTGACCGAAACGAAGCAGATGCAATTGGCTTACTGGACAGCTTTCCGCCAGTTGATGGAGGACAGTAGCAGTTTCGTTCGCTGTCAGAGTCCACACCCGCAGCATTGGGCCTGCTTTGCCATCGGTCGGGCATGGTGCCAGCTTGTGGCTAAGGTGAACACGCGGGCCAAGGACATTGCGGTCTATTTGTGCTTGCAGGGACCGGATCGGACGCCTCATTACCACCTGCTGCATGACGGTTTCCGCGAGAAGGTGGAGGGTTCAATTCAGATGCCACTTGAGTGGCGTGAGTTGCCGGATGCGAAGGAAAGCCAGCTTATCACCTACATGAAGGCCGACCCAGCTGACCGCAGAAGCTGGCCTCGACAGCATGAATGGATGAAGAAGACTCTGGAAACGTTCCACCGCGTACTTGGCCCGATAATCAAGGGCTTGGATGCCACGGAATACGACCCGGATGCATCGGCCGGGTAGGATGGCTGATACGTACACGCGATACCTGAGGAAGGCATCAGGAGGCGATGTCATGGCGAAGCGGCTGGCTATCCTACGTAGCTGAACGGTACGGGTATCCAGGTGACGCGACATGACGGAAGAAAATGACCGAGATTGGCAGGCTGAGGCCCGGATGCCAAGGTATGCCAGGAAGCGGGACGCTGAAGAAACAGTAATCCCGTAGATTCGGCACAGCTTATCACCAGGAGGACATGATGATTGAGCCGCTTCTCTCTCTTGCCATGTCGATGCACTCGAACCCTGGCGTCTACGCAGTCCTGTTGGGGTCGGGAGTATCGCGCTCGGCCGGGATCCCGACCGGATGGGAAGTGGTACAAGACCTGGTACGAAAGCTCGCCATAATGCATGGCGAGGACTGCGAGCCGGATTGGGAGGCGTGGTTCACGTCCAAGTTCGGACAGGAGCCAACATACAGCGGGCTGCTTGATGCAGTGGCCAAGTCTCAGGCAGAGAGAAGCCGTCTGCTCTCGGCTTACTTCGAGCCGACGGACAACGAACGTGAGCGTGGCTTGAAGGTGCCCACCGCGGCACATCATGCCATCGCGCGTCTCGTGAAGAGCGGCCATGTGAAACTGATCCTCACAACCAACTTTGACCGGCTGGTTGAGCAGGCGTTGGAGGCTGCTGGTATCGCAGCCACGGTAATCAGCAGTCCCGATGCCATCGACGGCGCCATGCCCCTTTCGCATGGGCGCTGCACTGTGGTCAAGTTGCACGGTGACTACCTAGACATCCGCACGAAGAACACGCCGGTTGAGCTTCAGAGCTACAACAAGAAGACCGACAAGCTGCTCGACCGCATCTTCGACGAGTTTGGACTGATTGTCTGTGGCTGGTCGGCAGAGTGGGATACCGCGCTGCGGAAGGCTATCCAACGGTGCAAAGGTCGCCGGTTCACGACATACTGGACCGTTCGGGGTGAGTTGATGGCGGCAGCAAAGAGGCTTATCGAGCTTCGCGGTGCCATGGCCTTGAACATCGGAAGTGCAGACGAGTTCTTTCTGCAACTGACTGAGAAGGTGGAAGCTTTGGCAGTCATCGACCGTCCGCATCCGCTTTCGGCAAAGGTAGCTGTAGCTGAGGTGAAGAAGTACTTGTCAGAGCCTAAGTATCGCATTCAGCTACACGACACATTGCTGCAAGAGGCAGGAAGGGTTGTGGAAGAGATTACTTCCGAACGATATCCTGTTGGCAAGGCGGTTAACGAGGATGAGATAATCAAGCGAATCAATGATTTCGAAGTACTTTCAGAAGTCCTTGTTTCAATGATGGCAACCATCTGCTACTGGGATGCTGAATCGCGACACACCGTCACATGGAAGAAGACGTTGGATAGGCTGGTGAACCTGCCGCGATTGCAGCAGTGGCACAGGGTGTTACGCGGCTTGCAGTACTACCCTGCCTGCCGCATTCTCTACGCAAGTGGAATTACGGCCGTCGCGACAGACCGTCTTACTACCTTAAGTAGTCTTTGGGCTGGGGCAGTAGTATTGGATGTAGACACGAACGCATTTCTGCTACAGGGAGTCCTTGAGAGACTGAGCGGGGATGTGTTCAAGGTGCTGCCCGATTACGAGCGTTGCAGACTTCCGCGTACGGAGAGGCTTTTTGAGACACTTCGGAACGTGCTGCGAGAATTCCTTCCGACCAACGATGCATATGAAGCAGCGTTTGACCGCTATGAACTCCTTCAGTCGCTGTGGCTTGTCGACCAGACAGGATGGGCAATGCCTGGGGCCTTTGCTTACCGCAGCCTGCGACCTAGCATGGACTCCATGTTGGCAATCCTCACGAAGAGGGGGGAGTCCCCTAACTCCGGTGAGGAAGTTGTGAAGGTGTTCTTCGGTGGCAAACAGACGCGGTTTGAGCAAGCGATGATTTCGGTCTTGAAGGCAGCTGAGCGGGCGCGCTGGTAGTTCTTCGCAGTTGCCAAGCGGCTTCCAGGCACGTGGACAGAGTGAGCTATGGCAGGCAAGATTACTGAATCGGTTGTTGAGGAAGCCGCCCTGGGGTGGTTCGGTGGGATGAAGTATGCCGTCATTGGCGGGCCGAACATCGCACCGGGGGAACTGTACGCCGAGCGTGGGGCCTATGACCAGGTGGTTCTTACTGGGCGGCTCAAGCAGGCCATCGACCAACTTAACTCAGAGATCCCCGAGGAAGCCAAGGAAGAGGCCCTGCGGAAGGTGTTGCGGGTGCAAGGGCCGTCGCTCGTGGCCAGCAACCGCATCTTCCACAAGATGCTTACCGACGGCGTGGATGTGGAGTACCTGGGCGAAAGCGGCCGCATTATTGGCGACAAGGTGTGGCTCATTGACTTTGAGAACCCCGACAACAACGACTGGCTGGCCGTCAACCAGTTCACCGTGGTCGAAGGTCAGCACAACCGCCGCCCGGACATCGTGGTGTTCATCAACGGGCTGCCGCTGGTGGTGATTGAACTCAAGAACCCGGCCGATGAGGAAGCGGACATCTGGACGGCCTGGAGCCAACTCCAGACCTACAAGCACCAGATACCGTCGCTAATGGTCTACAACGAGGTCCTCCTGATCTCAGACGGCTTGCTGGCCCGCGTGGGATCGCTCACGGCCGACAAGGAACGGTTTATGCCTTGGCGAACCGTGGACGGCAAGACGGTGGCACCGAATACCATACCGCAGCTTCAAGTCCTGATGGCAGGGTTGATGGATAGGCAGCGGTTCCTGGACTACGTGCGGCACTTCGTGGTCTTTGAGGACGACAGCCGCGGCAACTTACAGAAGAAGATTGCCGGTTACCATCAGTTCCATGCCGTGCAGACGGCTGTAGAAACGACCGTGGCGGCTTCACGTCCGACGGGTGACCGACGGTGTGGCGTGGTCTGGCATACTCAGGGAGCGGGCAAGAGCCTGACGATGGTTTTCTTTGCGGGCAAGATTGTATTACACCCTGCGATGGAGAATCCCACCTTGGTCGTTCTGACCGACCGCAACGACCTGGACGACCAACTGTTCGGCACTTTCTCCCGGTGCAGCGGGTTGTTGAGGCAAACCCCTGCCCAGGCCGGTAGCAGAACACAACTCAGGGAGTTGCTCAACACGGCTTCCGGCGGCATCGTCTTCACGACCATTCAGAAGTTCATGCCCGACAAGGACGACACCAGGTCGGCCCTGTCCGGCCGTCGCAACATCGTCGTCATCGCCGACGAAGCCCACCGAAGCCAGTACGACTTCATCGACGGCTACGCCCGGCACATGCGGGACGCTCTGCCAAACGCCTCCTTCATCGGGTTCACCGGCACACCGATTGAGATGGCCGACCGCAGCACACGGGCGGTGTTCGGCGACCACATCAGCGTCTACGACATCCAGCGGGCCGTCGAGGATGGGGCTACCGTCCACATCTACTACGAGGGTCGGTTGGCCAAGCTGGACTTGAAGGAAGCCGAGAAGCCTAAGATTGACCCCAAGTTCGAGGAAGTAACCGAGGGGGAGGAAGTCGAGAAGAAGGAGAAGCTGAAGACCCGCTGGGCGCGGCTGGAAGCAATGGTTGGCACGGGAAAACGCATCGGCCTGATCGCCAAAGACCTGGTAGAGCATTTCGATTGCCGCCTTGAAGCGATGGACGGCAAGGCCATGGTGGTGGGTATGAGCCGTCGCATCTGCGTGGATCTTTACAGTGCCATTGTGAAGCTAAGACCGCAGTGGCATGCTGACGAGGACCAGTACGGCGCCATCAAGGTGGTGATGACCGGCTCGGCCACCGACCCCGTGGACTGGCAGCAGCATATACGCAGCAAGTCGCGACGTGAGGACATCGCCAACCGTTTCAGGGACTCCGATGATCCCCTGCGAATGGTTATTGTCCGTGACATGTGGCTGACGGGTTTCGACGTGCCGTGTCTGCACACGATGTACGTGGACAAGCCCATGCACGGCCACACGCTGATGCAGGCTATCGCCAGGGTGAACCGGGTGTTCCGGGACAAGCCTGGCGGTCTCATCGTGGATTATCTGGGCCTGGCATCGCAGCTACAGAAGGCGATGGCTAGCTACACGCAGAGTGGTGGTGAAGGCAACACAACCATTGACCAGGAGCAGGCTGTGGCGGTGATGCTGGAGAAGTATGAAATCTGCCGCGACCTCTTCCATGGTTTCGACTACGGTGACTTCAAGACCGGCACGCCGGAACAACGGCTGGCTGTGCTGCCTGCTGCTCAGGAACACATTCTGGCCCAGGAGGACGGAGCCGCCCGGCTCATCAAAGCGGTGAACGATCTGTCTCGCGCTTTTGCCCTGTCCGTGCCGCATGAGAAGGCCATGGCAGTTCGCGATGATGTGGCGTTCTTCCAGACTGTTCGTTCGGCGTTGCGGAAAACGGCCGGCGGGGGGGAACCAGGGAAAGAAGAGGAGCTTGACCATGCCATCCGGCAGATTGTGTCGCGAGCCGTGGCGTCCGACAAGGTGATTGACATCTTCTCCGCCGCGGGGCTGAAGAAACCCGATATTTCGATTTTATCCGACGAGTTTCTGGCTGAGGTCAAGGATTTGCCGCACCGCAACTTGGCTGTGGAACTACTGCGGCGACTGATAGCAGACGAGGTGAAAAGCTACAAGCGGAAGAACCTGGTGCAGGCGCGGTCATTTGCCGAGATGCTCGAACGCACCATCCGGGCTTACCAGAACCGCAGCATCGAGACGGCGGCAGTGATTCAAGAGCTTATTGAACTGGCACAGGACATGCGGGCTGCCCATGAACGCGGCGAAGCCCTTGGGCTGCGCGAAGATGAACTGGCGTTCTACGATGCCTTGGAAGTAAACGATAGCGCGGTGAAGGTCTTGGGTGACGAGGCGCTCCGCAAGATCGCGCAGGAACTTGTCGAGACAGTCCGCCGCAACGTGACCATCGACTGGACCGTGAAAGAGAGCGTGCGGGCCAAGCTCCGGGCGATGGTCAAGCGCGTGCTGCGGAAGTACAAGTATCCGCCCGATAAGCAGGAGCAGGCCACACAGACCGTCTTGGCCCAGGCCGAGTTGCTGTGTGCCGACGTGGCGGCCTAATCACGGGATTTGACAAGGGGACCATTTTGGTGTAAATATTCTTTGTTGGGAGACTCAGATGTGAGATTTTGTGGCCCTGGGATAGCATTTCGGGCCTGACACGTTGAACGTGAGGGTTCAACGGAGATACGAAGGGAGCAAAACCGAAGAAACTGACAATTTGATCTTGGTCTGACCAAGTAGAGCGCGCCACC
>JAACEL010000246.1 GCA_011682535.1 Nitrospiraceae bacterium
TGACACATTATGGGCCAGTTTTGCTTCCAACCTGGATCCCCGCCCGCGGGCCCCAGGTAAGAGATGTGGCAACAGCCTAAATCGACAAGCCCTTTCACGGGGATGACGTCGTCTTGGGACCGTGTTTGAGTACGCGTGAACGTTTTTCTTTGCTTCTTTCTTTTCTCGTGAAAAGAAAGAAGGGCCTATTCCCACTCGATGGTGCCGGGCGGTTTGGAGGTGATGTCGAACAGCACACGGTTGATGTGTTTCACCTCATTGCAGATACGGCTGGCGGTGCGCTGCAGCACCTCGGGCGGAAACCGGAACCAGTCGGCCGTCATCGCGTCTTCGCTGGTGACCGCACGCAATGAGCAGACTTCCTCGTAGGTACGTTCATCGCCCTGCACGCCGACGCTACGCACGGGAAGCAGGCACACGAGGGCTTGCCAGATGTCACCGTAGAGGCCCGCCTCTTGAATCTCGTCGATGAAGATCGCGTCCGCATCGCGGAGCGTATCGAGGCGTTCCTTGGTAATGGCGCCGATGCACCGGACACCGAGGCCGGGACCGGGGAACGGGTGGCGCATGACGATCTTGTCGGGCAAGCCAAGGGCCTTGCCGACCGCGCGGACCTCGTCTTTGAACAACTCACGCAGGGGTTCGAGAAGAGAGAGATTCATCTTCTCGGGAAGTCCGCCCACGTTGTGATGGCTCTTGATGGTAACCGACGGGCCGCCGGTGGCCGAGACGCTTTCAATGACGTCGGGGTACAGCGTGCCCTGGGCCAGGAAGTCGATCGCTCCAAGCCGCACCGCTTCCTCGTCAAACACTTCAACGAACAGGTTGCCGATGATCTTGCGCTTTTCTTCGGGTTCCGTGACCCCTGCCAGGGCTTCGAGGAAACGGTCTTCGGCGTCGACGTAGTGCAGGTCCATGTGGAAGTGATCGCGGAACACCTCTTGCACCATTTCGGGTTCGCCTTGGCGCAATAGGCCGTTGTTTACGAACACGCAGGCGAGGTTGTCGCCGATCGCTTCGTGAATCAGCACGGACGCCACGCTCGAGTCGACGCCGCCGCTCAAGCCGCAGATAACCTGCTTGTTGCCGACCTTCTCGCGGATCTCCTTGATCGACTGATCGACGAACGACCCCATGTCCCAAGCCGAATCGCAGCCGCAGATCTCGTGGACGAAGTTGCTGAGGATCCGCGTGCCCTGAGGCGTATGGACGACCTCGGGGTGGAACTGCACGCCGTAGAATCCCTTCGCACGGTTGGCGATGGCGGCGAAAGGGCAGTTCTCGGTCTTGGCGACCGCGTCGAAGCCCTCGGGTACCTCCGAGATCGCGTCGCCGTGGCTCATCCAGACCTGGGTGCGGTTATCGACCCCGGCCAGCAGGTTGCCGGCCCCGGCGAGCGGGCCGGACGCGCCGAGCGTGTCGAGATGGGCGATGCCATACTCGCGGCGCTCGGGGCGCTCGACCTTCCCGCCGAGCATCTGCGCGAACAACTGGACACCGTAGCAGATGCCGAGAATGGGAATGCCGAGCTTGAAAACTCCCGGATCGGGCATGGGAGCACCGTCCGCGTGCACACTGGCCGGACCGCCGCTGAAGATGATGCCGGCCGGATTGAGCGCGCGCAGTTTGTCCAACGGATAGTCGAACGGGACGATCAGACTGAACACGTGGGTTTCGCGGACGCGCCGGGCAATCAGCTTGCTGTACTGCGCCCCGAAATCGAGCACGACGATCGGTCTGCCCGAATCTTTCATGGAGTTTACCTCAGCACCTGGTAGTTGGGCGGTTCTTCCGTGATGGTTACATCGTGCGGGTGACTCTCGCGCAGACCCGACGCGGTGATGAGTATAAAATGGCTGTCTTTCTGGAGCGCGGCGATGTTGGCGGCGCCGCAGTACCCCATACCCGCGCGCACACCGCCGACCAACTGGTACACGTAGTCGTGCAGCGGCCCGCGGTAGGCCACGCGGCCTTCCACGCCTTCGGGCACAAGCTTGGCCACCTGGTCGACATCAAACTGCATGTAGCGGGTCTTGCTGCCGCGCTGCATGGCCTTCACCGAACCCATGCCGCGATAGACCTTGTACGTGCGGCCTTCGTACAGCACTGTTTCTCCGGGGCTTTCCTCGATCCCGGCGAACAGGCCGCCGATCATGACCGTGTCGGCGCCGCCGGCGATGGCCTTCGTGATGTCGCCCGAGTACTTGATGCCGCCGTCGGCGATAACGGGGATCCCCTTCTTCGCGGCCACCCGCGCTACGTCAATGATGGCGGTCAATTGCGGCATCCCGGCACCCGCGACTACGCGCGTGGTGCAGATAGAACCGGGGCCCACACCAACTTTGAGCGCGTCGGCGCCAGCCGCGATCAGGTCTTCAGCGGCCTGGACCGTTACGATATTGCCCGCGACGACGTCCATGTCGGGCAGCATCGCCTTGACTTTCTTGATGGCGTCGATGACCAGTTCGGTGTGGCCATGGGCGGTGTCGATGACGAGTGCGTCGACCTGGGCGTCGACCAGCATCTGAGCGCGCTCGAGTTCGCCGGCGCCCACGCCAATCGATGCGGCGACCCGCAGGCGGCCCTTCGCATCCTTGCAGCTATTGGGAAAGTCACGCGCTTTGTTGATGTCTTTGATGGTCAGCAGCCCCACCAGTTTGCCCTCCGGATCGACGATGGGCAGTTTTTCGATGCGGTGCTTGTGGAGCAAACGCTTAGCCTCTTCGAGTGTCGTGCCCGGCGGCACCGTGACCAGGTTCTCCTTCGTCATCACGCTCTCGATGGAGACGGTATAGTCTTCCTGGAACCGGAGATCCCGGTTCGTAAGAATGCCGACGAGCTTGCCGGTGGGATCCGTGATGGGAACGCCCGAGACATGATAGCGGGCCATCAGATCCTCGGCCTCCTGGACACACTGGTCCGGGTGGAGGGTGAACGGATCGGTGATGATGCCGGCTTGGGACCGCTTAACGCGGTCCACCTCGGCCGCTTGGTTCTCCTTGCTGAGATTCTTGTGGATCACGCCGATGCCGCCTTCCTGGGCGATGGCAATCGCCAGGCGGGCCTCGGTCACCGTATCCATCGCCGCACTCACCAGCGGAATGTTGAGCGTCACGTTACGCGTGAAACGCGTCGTGAGATCGGCATCGCGGGGCAAAATGCCCGAGCGCGCCGGCCGCAACAACACATCATCGAATGAAAGTCCGTGAGAAAAACGTTCGCTGTGTTCCATCGTGCCTCACCGTCGTCACAAGCGCCTCGAACCGAAGAGGGGGAAACCATCCCACCTCTGGAGAAACGTTGATTATAGAAACGCGCTCGAACCCTGTCAAATCAGCCCTTTCTCCCGGAATCACCGGCACACTTCCCCGGCGTTCGGGGCTGGCTTCCCCGGCAGAGGTTTGCTAAAGTATCCGCGGTCTAGGCACGGCGCTACGAATGGCGTCCAGGACGACACGTTTGGTGAGAGGAGTGGAGTTAGGATGAAGAACAAGGCTGCGGTTCTGATGGTCGTTTTCTCTCTCTTGGGCGTTCTCTGTGGAATGGCGCCGGCCGAGGACTGGCCCACCTACCTGCACGATTCGACGCGTAGCGGCGTCACCACCGAATCGCTCGACCTACCGCTGACCGAGGTGTGGGTCTACAAGTCCCGCGTGGCCCCGCAACCCGCATGGCCGGCGCCGGCCAAACAAGATTTCTGGCACGAACTGCGCGAACTGCGCCCCGTCGTCACCTACGACCGCGCCTTCCACGCCGTCAGCGTTGGCGATGCCGTCTTCTTCGGCTCCAGCGCCGACGACAAGGTGTACTGCCTCGACGCCGCCGACGGATCGGAGCGCTGGACCTTTTTCACCGACGCGCCCGTCCGCCTCGCCCCCACCATCGCTGAGGATAAGGTCTATTTCGGTTCCGACGACGGCTGGGCCTACTGCCTCGACGCCGCCGACGGCGCCCTGGTCTGGAAGCATCGCCCCGACCCCGTCGACCGCCGTATCCCCGGCAACGGACGTATCATCTCCTTAGTCCCTGCTCGGACCGGCGTCGTCGTGGAAGACGGCGTGGCCTACTACTTCTCCGGCCTCATGCCCTTGCAGGGAGTCTACCGCTGCGCCCTCGACGCGGCCAAGGGCACCGAAATCTGGCGCGCACAGTCCCAGGACATCTCGCCCCAGGGCTATCTGCTGGCCACCCCCACCCGCCTATTCGTTCCCACGGGCCGCACCACGCCCGCCCTCTTCGACCGCGAAACCGGCAAGAAGTACGGCCAGGCCTTCGGCAACGGCGGCGCGTATGCCGTGGTGATCGACGACGCCATCGTCTCGGGCCCCGGACGCCGCACCGGCACGACACTTACCATGTCGTCCACCACGTCCAGCGAGAACATTGCCGAGTTCCCAGGCGTCCGCATCGTCGTCACCGGCGAGATGGCCTATCTGCAGGCCACCGACAAGATCTCGGCGCTCAACCGGACCCGCTACATCGCCCTGTCGCGCGAACGCAACAAGTACAATGAGCCCCGCAAAAAGTTGGAAGACAAGATCAAGGCCGCCAAGAACTCGAGCGCCGCCGGCCTGCCCGCGCTCGAGGCCGAATTCGCCCTCATGAACAAAGCGATCGCCGATCTCACCGCGCAGATGAACGCTTGCTACTTGTGGGAACGCGATGTCGACGACCCCTACGCCATGATCCTCGCCGGAAACACCCTGTTCGTGGGCGGCGAGGACGTCGTGCGCGCGTTCAACACCGCCGACGGCGCCGAACTCTGGAAGGAAAAGGTCAGCGGGCGCGCATACGGACTGGCCGTCGCCAACGGCCAGTTGCTCGTCAGCACGGACGCCGGCACGATTCACAGCTTCCGCGCCACGCAAGCCGATCGCGAACGCGTCGTCATGCTTCCCACCAACCCCACGCCGTATCCCGAAGACAAGTGGACCAGCGCCTACGCTGCCGCCGCTGAAGCCATCCTCGCACAAGCCAGCCCCGGCAAGGGCTATTGCGTCGTGCTCGGGTGCGGCGAGGGACGCCTGGCTTATGAACTCGCCCAACGAACCGACATGCACATCATCGGCGTGGAACGCGACGAGAAGAAAGTAGCCGCCGCGCGCGCCGCGCTCGACGCCGCCGGCCTCTACGGAACGCGCGTCACCGTGCATCAATGGAAAGGCGACATCCTGCCCTACACCAGCTATTTTGCCAACCTCGTCGTGTCAGAAGAAGCCCTCGTGTCAGGTAAGCTGTCCACCGCATCCAGCGAGGTGTATCGCATCCTCCGCCCCTACGGCGGGACCGCCTGCATCGGCGGCCCGAAAATGGCGCGCAAGAAACTGGAGAAATGGGCCGCTGGAACCGAAGCCGATCTGCGCTGGGCGGACGACGGCAAAGGCGCCTGGGCCGTGCTCACCCGCGGCGAGGTGACGGGCAGCGGTGAGTGGACGCAGCTCTACGCCGACGCCAACCACACGGCCAATAGCAAAGACGCCATTCGAGGGCCAATGGCCGTACAATGGTTCGGCGCCCCCGGACCGCGCGATATGATCGACCGCCATCATCGCCCGATGTCGTCGCTGTTCAAACACGGCCGGCTCTTCATCCCCGCCAACGACATGATCATGACCGTCGACGGCTACAACGGCACCCCGCTCTGGACCCTCGAAGTTCCCAACTCCCGCCGCATCGGCGCCCTCAAGAACAGCGGACAGATGCTCGTCACCGACGAGTACGTCTACATCGCCACCGAGGGTGACTGCTGGGCGGTCGATGTCGAGAAAGGCGTGCGCGCCTTCGCCATCCAGGCCCCCGTGCCCGACGACGGCGCATACGACTGGGGCTACCTCAACTGCGCCGGCGACCGCCTCTTCGGCACCGGACAGGCCCGCGGCGCATCCTTCAACCAACTCGACTGGGACACTGCCGACCTGCTCGAAGGCGACCACCGTCCTGTCATGATGAGCCAATACCTCTTCTCCGTAGATCGCCACACCGGCAAGAAACGCTGGATCTACAAGAAGGGCGCCATCCTCAACGACGGGATCATGATCGACGGCGATGTCGACTCCGACGACGGACGCATCTACTTCTTCGAGAGCCGCAACGAGAAATCCGTCACCGACGAAGACGGCCGCACCAAGCTCATCAACTTCTTCGGAAAAGAGGCCTATCTCGTTGCGTTGCGCCTCAAGAACGGCAAGAAAGTCTGGGAGCGCCCCGTCAACCTTCCCTTCCATCACATTGCCTTCCTCAACGGCGCTAACGGCATCCTGCTGGGCTGCGGCACTTACAACGAAAACAACCAAGTCTTCTACTCCCTGCATGGATTTGACATGAAAACCGGCAAGGACGTGTGGCAGACCCGCTACCGCGCCCTCGACGTGCGCGGCAAGGAATACACCGGCCCCGGCGGCAGCCACGGCGAACAATGGCAGCACCCCGTCATCATCGGCGACACCCTCTACTCCCGTCCCTTCGCCTTCGACCTCCACACCGGCGAGAAGAAGGACTACATCGCCTACCGCGGCGGCCACGGCTGCGGCGGGTTCACCGGCTCCGCCCACTACCTCTACGGACGCGGCGACAACCCCCGCATGTACCCCATCGAAACCCAGGAAACCGAAGGCATTCAGTTGACCCGCGTCTCACGCCCCGGGTGTTGGCTCAACATCATCCCTGCGGGCGGCATTATCATGGTGCCCGAGTCCAGTTCCGGCTGTACCTGCGCCTTCCCCATGCAAACCTCGTTCAGCTTCATTCCAAAGTCGGCGTGCGCCGACCGTTAATAGATACAGTGCCCGGCGGTGAGGATGACGACCGCACACCACAAGGAGTTCCGATTCCATGACAATCATGACGTCATTACTGGCGATGAGTGTATTGGCGGCAGGCCAAGCAACGGAGGGAGAGAGCATGTTGAAGTTCGAACGCATTAAGATCGGCGACGTTACATTCGAGGCGGCCGCCGCCATGGACGTCAACCAGAACGGCATCCTCGACATCGTTTCGGGCGGCTACTGGTTCGAAGGCCCCGATTTCCAGAAAGCCCACAAGATCTGCGACATCAGAGCCGTCGACGACTACTTCGACGATTTCAGCGACTACCCCATGGACGTCAACGGCAACGGATACCCCGACATCATCACCGGCGGCTGGTGGGGCGAGACCCTTCAGTGGCGCGAGAACCCCGCCGGGAAGCCCGGTGAATGGGAAACCCACGACATCGACAAGACCGGCAACATCGAGCGTGGCTGCTTCTGGGACATCGACGGCGACGGACAGATCGAGATCGTCCCCAACTGCCCCGGAAAGCCCCCCGTCGCCTACAAACTCATCCTCGATGACAACGGCAAAGGCACCGGCAAATTCAAGAAGATCGCCATCTCTTCCGTGCCGCAGGGCCACGGACTCGGATTCGGCGACATCACCGGAAACGGCCGCGGCGAC
>JAACEL010000247.1 GCA_011682535.1 Nitrospiraceae bacterium
AATCGCCGCAAAAGAAATGGTGCTGAACTTCCAGGAAGACCGCATCAAGCTCTATGGTGTCCGGATCAAGAACATGCAGTTCGAGTCGGGGCCCCTCAGCACGCCCAACCCCGCGCTGCTCGCGGAAAACGATATCAAGGATTGGCCGGCGTTCCTCAACGCCATGAAGGCCCAGATCGACGCCGGGGGCGCCACGCCCGCCAAACGCATTCTGGCCGTGCTCGACAACGAAGCACGCGCGCAAATGGCGGAGGCCACGCCCGAACAACTGCTCACGAACAAGAAGGCCGTCGTCAAACAACTCAACAAGGCCATTGTCAGCCCCAAGCTGTACGAAGCGGACGCGTGGGCCAAGGCCGAACTCGATGCGTCCACGCAAGCGCTCCTCGCACAGGACGCACTGGAAGGCCCCGACCAGGCCCGCCTGAACCGCGGCCTGATCGAAGCGGCGTTCCCCGGCGCGATCGCCAAACAAGGAAGCTGACGGAGTTGTCCCCACTGATGGCCACGCTACACACGAAACCCAATACCGAACCGCTGCTGCATACGGAAGGACTGTGCAAACAGTTCAAGCGCCGCAAAGTGGTCAAGAACGTCTGCATCGAGTTGGCCCCGGGCGAGATCGCCGGGCTACTGGGCCCTAACGGCGCGGGTAAAACGACCACCTTCAACATGGTGGTGGGGCTGCTGCGCCCGAACGCGGGGTCGATCCGCTTCTGTGGGCAGGACGTCACGCGCCTGCCGATGTACCGCCGGGCGCGCCAGGGCATGGCCTATCTGCCGCAGGAGGCGTCGGTGTTCAGCCAGCTCACCGTGCGCCAGAACCTGATGGCGGTGCTCGAGTACCAAAAGATGTCCCGCAAGGAACGCAACATGCGCGCAGACGAACTGCTTGAGGAACTGGGCATCGCCCATCTGGCCGCCAACAAGGCTTATACGCTGTCGGGCGGCGAACGCCGGCGCACGGAGATCTGCCGCGCCTTGGCCACCAGCCCCAAGATCTTCCTGCTGGACGAACCGTTCGCGGGTATCGATCCCATCGCGGTGGCCGACTTGCAGGACACGGTGGGCACGCTCAAACGCAAGGGCATCGGTGTGCTCATCACCGATCACAACGTGCGCGAGACGCTCGAGATCACCGACCACGCGTATATACTGAGCGAGGGCAGTGTCATCGCCGCGGGCACGCCGAAAGAGATTGCCGAGAATCCACTCGCCCGGGCCACATACCTGGGCGAAAAGTTCAAGATGGACCTATAGGCCCGAACGCCGGGCGCCCCGCAAGGCAGGGGCGTTTTGGGGCACGCTAACTGGCGACGCGGCTGTGTGCCGTTTGACACGGGGTTTTGATCGAGTGCATTTTTCACTTGTCGTGCCAACGTACAACGAGCAGGCACGCGTTGGCGACAGTCTGCGAAAAGCCCAGGACTACCTCGGCGCGCAGCCGTATGACTCCGAGATCCTCGTGGTCGACGACGGCAGCGAGGACGGCACCGTCGCGCTCGTTCAGGAGTCGTTTCCGGCCGTCCGCTTGGTCACCTACCGCCCCAATCGCGGCAAGGGCTACGCCGTGAAAGCCGGGATGCTGGCCGCGCAGGGCGATTTCCGCGCGTTCTACGACGCCGACGCGTCCACCCCGATCGAAGAGGTGGGGAAGCTGTGGCCGTTGTTCGGCGCGGGCGCGGACATCATCATCGGGTCGCGTTCCTTACCCACGTCGGATGTCGCAGTGCGCCAGCACCGGTTGCGCGAAACCATGGGGCGAGCCTTCAACCTGATCCTCAAGACGGTGTTGGGTGAGACGTTCATCGACACGCAATGCGGGTTCAAGGCTTTCACCGCGGCCGCCACGGGGGTCGTGTTTCCACGTCAGCGTCTAGACGGGTTCTCGTTCGACGCCGAACTGCTCTACATCGCACGGAAACACGCCCTGCGCATCGAGGAAATCCCCGTCCGCTGGATCAATTCGCCCCACAGCCGCGTCAAGATCCTGACGCATTCCACGCAGATGTTCCTAGACCTGTTCCAGATTCGCCGCCATGACCGCCGGGGTGAATACGACTGAGCACGAAGGCCCCCGAACGCCGGGTGGCGTATTGTGGCGCGCAATTGACCGGCGATTCCGAGAGGGCTCCGTCCGGGCGATTGCCGTCACACCGCGACGGAGGGCGCGGGAGGCATGGCGGGGCGCCGCCGGGGCGTCTCAATCTGGAGCGCGAGATCCCGGAGCACCTCGTCGAGTTGCGCCACGTCGGGCGAATCCGGCGCCACCTGGCGCGCCTTTTCAGCCTCGTCCAGGCACTTGCCGTAAATCGCCCGCAGCAGCTCCTGCCGCGCATTGTAGAAGATCGCCGTGTCGAGCGCACGCAAATGGACTTTGGCCAGCTCCAGGTGGCAACGCAGTTCGAAGTAGGTGTCGGAGAATTCCGCAATGGGACTCTTGCGGCCGTTCTTGATAAACATTGCCAACGCCAGTTCCAGTTCTCCCTCGGCCACGGGCAGATAGGGGTCGCTTCCGAACAGGTAGGCCTGGCCCAGGAAGAAGTGGGCGGCGGTGTTCCGACGGACGTCGTCCGGGTGGTCCAGCAGGTGGCGGTTGAGCAGCGGAATGGCTTCGTCCCACCTGCCGCGCCGGCACAGCTCGGCCCCGGCTTGCAGCGTGTCCTCGTGCGGGCCACGCCACTGCGAGATCTGGGCCGCTACGGCGGCCGCGGCCACCGTTATCAGACACACCATCAGCACACCGCGGACTCTGGGGGGAGCGCTTACCATCGCGGTTCCAACCGGAAGAAACCGGTGGCCGAGCCGGCCCGGCAGAATGCGGTTACTTCTTTAGGCTGTTCCGCGGCGATCTTGCCGACCGCCTGACGGAAATCGTCGAGCGACGTGATCGGAAAGTCGCCGAGATTCATGACGATGATTCCGGGCCGCAGCCCGGCCAGGGCGGCCGTACCGCCCGACTTGACCCGGCGCACGATCACACCTTGGACGTCGTCGGCCAGGTTCAGCAGGATGCGTACGTCCGTCGTGATCTCGCGCACGGTGATGCCGAAGAGCGGGTCTTCGTACTCACCGGCGTCGCGAGCCGACTTCGGGCGCGAGCCCAGGGTCACCTCCACTTCCATCGGCTTGCCGTCTCGCAGCAGTTTGATCGTCACCGCCTTGCCAATGCCGGCCTCGCGTACGAGTTTGGTGAAACCGCGCACTTCGCGATCCTGCTTCGCGCGGATGGGCGTTCCAGCGAAATTGGTGATGACGTCACCGCGGCGCAGGCCTACCTGCTCGGCGGGCGCGCCCGGCACCAGGGTGCTGATCACGATCCCACCGTTGTGTTTGAGGCCCCAGTACTCCGCCAAGTCGTCGCTCAACGGTTGCGTGAACACGCCCAGCCAGGCGTGTTCTTCGTCGGATGGCGCGATGCGCTCGCCGGGGGGAGTATCGATGTATTTCTTGAACAAACTCGTCTGATACACCAGCGGGTGCCCGCTGCGCACGTAGAGATCGCCGCCTTCGCTCACCGCCAGATCGAATCCCACAACGCCGATGACGCGGCCCTGCGCGTCGGCCACGGGGCCGCCGACGAACCCGAATCGGACGGCTCTGTCGATGCAATAGGTGGTGCGGGGCTTATCGAGGATGGCGCCAACGCGGCACGTGAAGATGCCGCGGGCGAAATCAAGGGGTTCGGAAAGCACGCCGACGACCATCAGCGGGGTGCCCACTTCCAACTCGACGCCGGAGGTGAACCGCGCGTAGGGAAGGCCACGCAGTGGCGTTTCGGATTCGAGTTGCAGCAGACATACGTTGACGTCGTCAGGCTTCTTGAGGAGTTTGGCGACGTACTCCTTTTCTTCATCGCCTTGGCCGACGGCCACGGTGATGTTGAACGGTTCGGAGTTCTCAACCTGCATGTGCCCAGGCGCCATGAGCAGGCCGGTGGGCGACACCAGCAGACCGAGCGCATTGCCCCCGCGCTTGGTGCTCTCGCCCGATTGTGGATTGCTCACTTCGGAAGTATAGGTGATCACGCATATGGCCGGCTGCAGCCGCGCATGCACCTGTGCGATGGTCTCTTGAGTGAACCCGTCGCCCGTCTGTGCCAGGCACGTCTGCGCAAGCACCAAGACCGTTCCCAGCACACTACTCAGCATGACCATCTCCTTCGTCGCTGGACGCGGATTGTGCGGCGTTTTCTTCGAGATTCCCGTTCTGTTTCACCAACACGAACCGGGTCAGCGCGCCGTGTTTGACGTCGAGCAGCACGCGCGGTTTTTTGGACCGCACCAGCGCGCCATACACGCGATCGAAGTGCGCCAGGTTTTCGATCTCGATGTCGTCCACCCGCAGGATGATGTCGCCCTTCTTGAGCCCGGCATTGTAAGCGATCCCGCCCATCTGGCTGCCGGTGACGAGGATGCCATTGGTAGAGGACAACTGCGCGCGCCGGGCGACGGCCGGGGTAAGGTTCACGGCGGTGAACCCCCACTGGGGCAGCTCCGCCTGGCTGCCTTTGAGGGCACTGCGCTCCGCGGTGGTCACTTTCAGTTCGATTTCCTCGTTGCCCCGCAGCACGCGCACAGGGATCTCAGCACCGACCGGGATGTCGGCGATCAGCTTGCGCACGGCCGGCAGGCCTTCTTCGAACCGCGCATTCGTGGGGATTCCGTTCACCGAGAGCATCACGTCGCCCGCCCGCAGGCCGGCCTCGTAGCCTGACGACAGCGGGTCGACGTCGGCCACGACCACGCCCTTCTGGGTGGGGTCGTCGGTCTTGGCCCGCATGGACTGGAGCGTCTCGCCGATCCAGCTTCGCGTGACGCGCCCCTCGGCGATGATCTCGTCGATAACTTCCTTGGCGATGTCGATCGGGATGGCGAACCCGACGTTTTGCGCGCCCGACAGCATACGGGCGTTGACGCCGATGACTTCGCCTTTGAGGTTCACCAGAGGGCCGCCGCTGTTGCCGGGGTTGATGGCGGCGTCCGTCTGGATCCAGGTGTTGAACGGCGACACCATCTGGTCGCCACGATCCTCGAGATAGCGGTCGGTCACGCTCACAATGCCCAGCGAGACCGAGCGGGCCAGTCCATGGGGGCTTCCCATCGCCAGCACCGTTTGCCCCGCCTCCAGATTGTCGGATCGGCCCAGACGGCAAAATGGCAGGTCGTCGGCGTCGGTGGTTAGTTTCAGCACGGCCAGATCGGTGTAGGGGTCGGTGCCGACGACCTCGGCATCCACCACTTCCCGGTTGTACAACACGCAGCGCACGAACTTGCTTTGCCCCGCGACATGTTCGTTGGTGACCACGTACCCGTCGGCAGAGATGATGAAGCCGCTGCCGACGATCTGCACCTCTTCGCGGCGTCCGCGGGAAAACACCTCTTTGACGGGGCGAATGTGAACCAGGGCCGGGGCCACGCGCGCCTTCGCACGCAGCACGGCCGACTGGCTTGCGCCTCCCGTCGTCACACATCCACTGGTCAACAGTGCCGTCAGCACCAGGAGACTCCACATCGCTTTTCTCAACCCACCTACTCCTTGTCCACAGGACCGTATGTACACTCGGCTTCAATCCAGGGCGCCACGCGCCCGGCCGCCATTATACGCCACGAGGGTTGGGCCACCCAAGACAGCACGCCAATTGGCGCGTGATGCGGGAAAAGGTCTATCGCCAATCAGCCGATCGAGGGAACTCCCCCTATCTGCTGGCGATTCCCGAGAAGGACTGGCTCGTCCTTTTGAACACACTGACAAGCTGGGCCGAGCCCAGCGAAAGATAGCTCAGTAACTCGCGGAACGAATCGAAACTGTCCGGACCAATCTCGTCACCCCGTTCGAAGGCCTCGGCCATGAAAGCCGCCAGCGCGGTCGCGGCGATCAGGTCGTCCGCATGCGTCGCGTAGGGATGATGATGGAAACGGATCACGTTTGTCAGCTCGCTGGGAAAGCGCCATGCCTTGGCCAGCAGATAGCCCGCCTCGGCATGCGAGAACCCGAAGAGGTCCTCCTCCTCACGCAGCAGTTGCATGAGGGAGGGATTTTCTCCCGACCCCGGCGGCGCATCTTCCGACAACAGCAGGAAGCTCAGGCGCCCGATGTCGTGCAGCAATCCGGTCGTGTACGCTTCGGCGGGCTGGCCGCGGCCAGCCTCCCGGGCAACCGACATGGCGGCCTTGGCGCCGAACATCGATCGCAACCAGAACGCCTTGTACTGCGAACGTAGCGAATCGGGCACCGCAGGCAGCGCGGCGCAGAATGCCGTCACCGACACGCAACCCGCCTCGCCCAGTAGGGCGGTGGCCAGGTTAATGTTCGTCACTTCGCCCGGCAAGCCGTATGGCGTCGCGTTCGCCACACTCAGCACACGCGCGGCAACCGCAGGGTCGGAACCGACCACGCCCGCCACG
The DNA here is from genome assembly GCA_011682535.1 of Nitrospiraceae bacterium. Classification (GTDB taxonomy): domain Bacteria; phylum Hydrogenedentota; class Hydrogenedentia; order Hydrogenedentales; family SLHB01; genus JAACEL01. The sequence goes on from JAACEL010000247.1 coordinate 6,408, forward strand.
TCAGTGACCGTCTTGCCGGGGCCATCGGCCAGCGCGGCCAATTCCTGCGGCGTTCGCGGCATCGATGGGAGTGCTTCTATTCCTTCCAGCAACGCCTCGGTCTGTTTGCGCGTGGCCTCGTCGCGGGGCGCGGGCGGCGCTTCCGCCGGGGTCGCAGGGGCTGGCGCGGATTCGACGGCGGGGCCTGGTGCGGTGGGTACGGCGGGAGTGGCCGGGACCGATGCCGGCGAAGCCAATCCCGTGGGCAGGGGCACTTCGTATGATCCGACCCTCTCCTGTGGATAATACCGGCGTAGCGTGACGTGGATGTCGTCAAACTCGCAGAGCATCGCTTTGACGCGCAGCCCGGTCGCGTTCTCCACCTCGATGATCGCCTGCTTGTCCAACGGGCACGCCATACCTACCGTCAACAGTTTCCCGAGCTTGTCGATCGGAAGGAGCACGTGTTCGCAGGCTAGCTCCTTGGGGATGATCTCCATCAAGTCCTTAGGGATCTCGTAGTTCTGGAGATCGATGGCGGGCACGCCGGATTGCTGCGAGAGAAACTCGTGGAGCCTGGCTTTGTTGAGATACTTGAGGCGGATGAGCACCTCAAACAGGCGGCCCCCTTGCTCCGCCTGAACTTCGAGCGCTTCGTCACGCTGCTTTTCGGTGACCAACTCGTTCTCGACCAGTAGTTCGCCGACCAGCCGATCGCCGGAGTCTCCCCCGGCGCCACCCGTATTCCCGTCCGCACTCACCTCTGGCACACACCTCTCACAATTTGGGCCAGCCCACATAGCCAAGCCTGTTGGAGTGTAGGCCTTCCGCCGGAAGCTGTCAAGAACCGCACCTCGGCGCCTGGGCGATCCCCCAGTTTTTGTAACCTCTTCATATTGCGTCACTGCTGTCCTAAACAAACTGAGTCTCGGAGCGATCATCGGAAAAGACCAACGTTTCGGATAGGCCATGGGCCTGTTTGCTCGCTTTCCAGAACCAGGTCTGCTGTCTTGAAGGTTCGCCCGTCC
>JAACEL010000248.1 GCA_011682535.1 Nitrospiraceae bacterium
TCGGTGCGGTGTGCTCCATTGGCCATCTTGCTTGCGAAGGGCGCGTTCAGCGCACTCGGCCACGCGTTCCTGGTGATAACGGTGCTTGGGATGGGTGTAGCGATAGTCGAGGTGCGCATTGTCCTGGTCAACGAAGTGGAACGGTCCGTGTCCGTGTCCCCAAACGGCGTCCTGCTCGCCCGGGTCACGGTCCCAATACACGGGACGTTGGATGGTGTGCCATACGTTGCAGCGTCCGCCGGCCGCCATCCGTGTCGCCACGATCCGTGTGCCGTCCGCACCCTCCCAGTAGAACTCGGAACGGGGCGCCCGTATGGTGCTCACGCCCCGATAGAATGTCATCACGTTAATGCCGAATCCTTTGTAGATCTGGGGCATCTGGGAGATCTGCCCCCAAGAAAACGGTGAATAGCCCGTCTTGCTCACGCCACCGAACTTTCTTGCAATGCGGTGGCCCAGGAGCAGGTTTCGGATCAGCGCCTCCCCGGAACCGACGCAGAACTCGTCCGGCAGACAGAACCATGGCCCGATCTTCAAACGCCCTTCGCTGACGTACTTCCGAATCACGTCCTCCCGTTCAGGACAAGTTTCGAGATAGTCTTGGATGGGCAACGTCTGGGAATCCAGATGGAATGACCGGTACTTGGGCTCCTTCTCAAAGATCTCGAAGAGTCTGTCCAGCGTTTCGACCAGCATGTACCGGGTCCGTTGCGCGGAGAAGCGCCACTCTCGATCCCAGTGCGTGTTCGAGATGAAGTGACATTGCGTGCGCGAAGATCTCTTATCTCGTCGTTCTTTCGGCATGGGAATGGCCCTCTTTTCAGACTAAGTCGTGTGGACTGGTATCAACGGTTGCTATTGCAGGCGAGCGTCAGCAGTTTCATATCAACCATCGTTCTGCGATCTGCTCGGTCTCGTCGCTCGTGATCATCCAATCGAGCAGCCTGTCCTTCATCTCTCGGACGGTGTCCGCATGGCGGGGATCTTCGTAGAGGTTGGTTTCCTCGTGCGGGTCGTTTTCGAGATCGTAAAGTTCGCCGCCGTGTCCCGGATAGTAGTTTAGCTTCCATCGCCGCGAGCGGACCATCTTCGCGTCGGGGTGTCGAATTCCGCCGACACCTTTTCGCTTCTCGAAGCGGAAGTCCAAGCGGCCTGCCGTGATGACCTCGGGGATGATGTTCTCACAAAAGACTACGTCCCGCTCTTCATAGGGACGTCCGCGATCGCAAACGAGCGGCGCGAAGCTCTGTCCTTGGCAGTGTCGGGGCTCATCGAGCCCAGCCAGCTCGAACACCGTGGGAAGCACATCGGTGGTCTCCACCAATTGGGAGTACACGCCGGGTTGGATTCTGTCGCCAAAAGAAAGAAGGAACGGGACGCGAATGGATGCCTCGAAGAAGACGTTCTTTCCGGCAACGCCATGTTCCCGAAGTTGGTCTCCGTGATCGGACACGAATATGACGATGGTGTTATCCGCCTGTCCTGTCGATTCGAGGGTATCCAGGATCAGGCCGACCTCCCGATCAATGTGGGAGACGGACCCATAATAGGAACGGTACATCCATTGAAGCCGATCCCGAACCTCGATGGATCGAGGCCCGCCGCGCAACGCCAGTACCTGCACCGGTTCGGGGAGTTTTCGGATCTCCTCGATCGTAGTTTCCCTCGGAAGAGGTATCTCGACGTCGTTGTACATGTCGTCGAACGGGGCCGGAACCACAAAGGGCTCGTGGGGCTTGAAGAACGATGAGAACAGGAAAAACGGCTTGTCGGCCGAGGCGAGATCCTCGAGCACCGCTCTAGTCTGCATCCCGACCCAGGACGTTTCGGTGAACTCGTCGGGCAAAACGCTGCGATACGGGTTCTCCCCGTCCGCAGCATCTTGTACAACGTCCGTGTAGTGGATCTGCGTATGGGGATCGTTGATCCGACGCCACTTGACGTAGCCGGAGAACTCGTCGCACTTCCTTCCGCTATCATGAAGATGGACGATATCGAATCCCCGCTGTCTGGCCTCGCCGGCGGCGGGCGGATGGAAATGCAGTTTGCCTACAACGCCAGTGGCGTACCCCGCGTCCTTGAGGTACTTCGGCATGAGTTCTTCGTGGCCGTTCAACGGGGTGTTGTTGACGCGGTTGCGATGGGAGTGGGGATATCGCCCGGTGAAAAACGTAATGCGAGAGGGTACACACACGGGGGCCTGCACGAACATGCCCTGCAAGTTGGCCGACCGCTCTGCCAACTTATCCAGATTCGGCGTCTGGATCAGTGGGTTCCCATTGGCCCCCAGACAGTCAAACCGCTGCTGGTCCGTCATGATGAAGAGGATGTTCGGTTTCTCAGGCATTCGTTTCTCCCAGGGGTATCATTTCCTCAACGCCTCGACGGCCGAGCGAATCTGGCTTGCCGCGCGGGACGATGTAGCAGGATCTTTCGCCCCGAACGCAAGCCGGATGTACCCCGGCGCCTCGAAGTTCTCGCCCGGCTCACTGCGCACGCCATACTCGTCCAAGATATAGCGGGCGAATTCCCGCGATGACATGCCGCACCGGGAAACGTTCACGCAGACAAACGGCCCGCCTTTCGGTCGTATGAAGCTCAATTCATCTATCGAGGACAACCCATCGCACATGGCATTGCGGCAGGATTCGAGATGTGCGCGGATGGCGTCGACCCAGTCCTGCGGACCGTTCATAGCCTCCGAGGCCGCTTTCTGTTCGACGTAGCCGCAGTTGAGCAGGATCCACTCGTGCACCTTCACAAAGGTATCCAGTAGGGGTTGGGGTGCGATGACGTACCCGACCCGCCAGCCCGGCATAGCGTAGCTCTTTGTGAAACTCTGCACGGTGATGACCCGGTGCGTGATGCCGTCGAGCGATGCCAGGCTGATGTGGTCGCGACCGTCATAGACCATTCGCTCATACGAGTCATCCGAGACAATCAGGAAATCATGCCGTTCCGCCAGTTCGGCAAGACCTGCGAGTTCCTGTCTTGTGGCCACATGGCCCGTCGGATTGTTCGGATTCGCGAGCATGAGCAGCTTCGTGCGAGGTGTAATGGCTCGATCGAACTCGCCCAAGTCGTAGCCGAATTCGTCCTCTTGGCGGGTCGGAACGTAGACACATGTCCCCCCGGCCAATTCCACGATTCCGTGGTAGAAGAAGCCGGGCGCCGTCACCAGCACTTCGTCCCCCGGGTCTAGCAGGGCGGTGGCAAGCACGTTGAGCCCTTCCATTGCTCCTGCCGTGACCAAGACTTCCGTGTCCGGGTCACAGACGAAGTTCTGTTCCCGGGCGACCTTAGCCGCAATCGCCTCGCGAAGCTCGGGAAGGCCACGAGACGGCGCTTTGCAGTAATCGCGCGCTGCCTGGGCGGCCGCCTCGATGACGTTCTCGCCCGGAAGCGTCAGAGGGGCCCCACTCAACTCGATCACATCCCTGCCGCGCGCTCTTGCGGCTGCCGACCATTCACCTGACTCTCGGGAGGCCACCCGGGGGACGTCGCGGGCACGTGTCGCCAAATACTGTTCGAGATTCACGTCGTCTTCTCCTCAGGGGGTGTCCCTTCTCGATCAAACACCGCTTCGACCGCAGATTCAAACGCGTCGCCGTCGCTCACTTCTTGGAGGATGCCGTATTTGTCGGAGCGGCAGTCAACCGCCTGGCACAGCGCGCACACCGTTTCGTCATGGGTTAGCCCAATGGTCTCGTAGTGGACGGGTAGTCCAAGCGACCTGAAGAAGGCACGCGTTGGCGCTACCTCGGAAGACCGTCCCTGAAGTTCGAGCATACACAGCACCCCCACAGCGAGCAACTCGCCGTGCAACGCCAGCATGCCCTTGCCCTGTAGGATCGTCTCCCCCGCCTCCGCAAACGAGTGTTCGCTGCCGTTTATCACTCGGGGTGCGATGAGGTGCCACCGGGCCGACGCATCCAACGCTTCCACAATGATGTCAACACCTAGCTTTGAATTCTGACGCACTTCCTTCGCGACTTGGCGCACGCGGTCAATGGTTTGTCGAGCCTCTTCGTTGATTTCAGGATGTAGGTCTGCACAGAATTTACGCCGTTCGTCGGGGTCGATGATGGCCCGGTCGGCCAGTTCGTTGTCGTGGATGCCGGTTATTGACGCCAGCGGGTCGCCAAGGCCCGCCTGGTTGAACCGTGCATTCCCAGGCCGGGTAAGAAGTTCGTGGCAAACCAGCAATTCGTCAGGATACCCGGTCACGACCGAGTGGCTCCCCGGCTCAAAGCGCGACGACACAAGGGCCATGAATCGCTCGTCGGCTACGGCCTTATGCGTGAAAGGCCCGTTTGTTGTGAGAGCGCTTGGCACGAGCACGCACCGGCGCTTGTACCCGACGATCTTGGCGATGTCGCACAACCAGCCTGAGCCGATACCGACAACGGTGTGAAACCGGTCGTCGTCGCGAAGGCGGGCCAGGAGTTCCGTATCTTGCGCCAGTTCTTGCTTGAGGTATACGCGGCGATCAGACGACGCCTCTCCGGGGTGGACGGTTAATCCGAGCGGCTCCAGCACGTGGGTCGCGACGGATTCGCCGAGAAATGTCAGGACGTCCTCGGTGGCACACCTTTCCAGTAACTCGTCAAGCCCGAGCCTACGTATAGTTTTCTCTGGCCACTCTTCCTTCAAGTCATTGCTCCTCGCTCAAACCGCACGGGCTACCTGTTATCGGCACCGGTATTATGCGGCGGTATTCTCTCGATGTCGGCGTCCGGCTACGGATGAAGGACGATCTTGTAAACGCCGTTCCGCAACTTGTCCGCCATTAGCTCGAATGCCTTGGCGGCGTCTTCAAGGGGGAGGCGGTGGGTGACCAAGGGGTCGACTCGTACTCGCCCCTCACTCAAGAGGCGAATGGCTTCGGTGAAGTCCTCGTACCGGTTGTTGGCGGAGGTAACGATCCGTCGCTCGCCGCTCAAGGCGGTTGGTCGCAACGGAATCGCCGCTTCATGCACGGCAAGCAAGACCAACGCGCCTCCCTTTCTCAACAAGGACAGACTGTCTTGAATCGTCTCGGCGCTGCCGACCGTGTCGACGATCATGTCCAGGCCGTCCTTCAGCGCGTTGTGCCCTTTGACGAAAGAGACTAAATCAGCGCTGTCTCCGTGCGCCATGTCCGGCAAGCCCACTTCTCGAGCAAGTCTCGTGGGGAGTTCGTCCACGTCGCAGCCCACGACCGTACCGGCGCTTTTGGCCCGGGCGACCTGGGCCGCCAACAAACCGACGGGGCCCAATCCAACGAACCCAACTTTTGCGCCAGGACCGAGGCCGCCTTGGTCCACCGCGTGAACGGCTACCGCCAACCCGTCCAAGAACACCGCCGCGTCGAACGAAATGGAGTCGGGGATGTCGTAGTCGAAGCCCTGCCAGACCTCGAACGTGTGCGCCATCCCTCCCGGATAATACGGCATCGGGTCCCAGCCTGCGCTGTGTCCGAGGTGCACCATGTGACCGCACAGGTTCTCCTGGCCGACCCGGCAGTAGACGCATTCGCCGCAGCCCTTGTAGGCCAGGATCGCTACCCGTCTGTTTCCTTCCGAGGACTTCACGATACCCGAGATCTCGTGGCCCAAAACCATGTTCGGCGGACACGGCACATTTCGCCCCAACGTATGGAGACTCCACGGGTTCTCGCCGTGGTAATAGCGGATGTCGCTGCCGCAAATGCCGCAGGCCCGCATCTCGACCCGCACTGACGGCCCGGAGATAACGGGGATAGGGATTCTCTCCACTGCGATTCTTCCGGGCTCTCTCAGCACGACGGCAAGCGACTCATCCACGGCCCATCTCCCGGCGGAGTTGGGTCGCCTGGGGGGCGTCGTCATCGAAGGTGTCCATCCAGCAACGGAGCCGCACACGCATTTCGTTCGAGACGCTCGTCATACCCGGTTCGTCGATACAGTTTCTCAGTTCAAACGGGTCCCGTTCCAGGTCGTACAACTCGTGACGGTCGCCCAAGTGCGCGACATACTTGTAGGGCCCCCAGCGCAGCATTCGTTGGAAGCAATGGCGGCCGTAGTGACCATGATGCTCACACATCAGGTCATCCGGCCAAGGTGTGCGCTCGGGCATCTTCGCCAAGCCCAGCAGACTCCGGCCATCGGTCGGCTCGGGCGTGTGGGCTCCAGCCGCGTCAAGTACCGTGGGAACCAGATCCATGTTTGTGACGAGAGCGTCCGAGACGCCTCCGGGGGGAATGCGACCGGGCCAACGGAGTGCCAATGGGATGCGCATCGTCTCCTCGACCATCAGCCAGCCCTTATCCCAGCCGCCCCCGTTCGAACCGATAATGTCCCCGTGGTCAGTGGTGTAGATGACCAGCGTGTCATCCGCCAGGTCGAGGCGATCGAGCGTATCGAGCACCCGCCCCAAGGCCGCATCTACGAGCGTGGCATGTTCGTAACACCGAGCCAGAATGGGACGCCACTCATCCCAAGAACCGGGGAGCCTATCGTCGTCGAAGCCTTGCAAAAACTCTCGGTGGTGCGCCGGTCTCGCTTCTAGGTCCACCGCGTAATTCGGGTATTCAGGAATGGCGGCGGCATCGACGCTGCCGGCGAACGGTTCCGCCACGTAGTAAGGGTGATGGGGCCCCCAAACGTCCACCCGAAGACAGAAAGGATCGCTGTGCCGGGCGACCTGCTCGAGCCACTTGTTTGCCAGGTGGGTTACGAAAAACGCCTCGTGGGTCTCGATTGGACTCGTGAGAACCCCGCAGGAACCCATCAGGTGGCCGATACCGGACCGTTGCGTCAAATCGACTGACTTAAACGAGAAGTCGGCCTCACGCATTGTCCATTCGAGCCGAACGCTGGGTACGGGGAGACTAAGTTCCTCCAAGTATTCGCGGTACTTGTCTGTACAATACGGGTAACCATAGCCCAAAACGGACCACCCCTCAAACCCATAGTCCTGAATCCCGCGACGGTCGCCCGTGTGCCACTTGCCGAAATAGCCAACGCGGTAACCGGCTTCGCGTAGATAATGGCTGAAGAGCCGTTGGTCGGGTTCGAAATCCAAGCGCGATCCGAGTTCCCCGTTGTTGGCTACCATTTCGTGTCGGTGCGGATACACCCCCGTGAGCATTGAGGCACGAGCCGGCGTGCAGAGCGGGCACACCGCATACGCCTGCGAAAAAGCGACCCCCTCTGTCGCCAGGCGCTCGAATGTTGGTATGACTGGCCGCGGGCCGGGCCGTGTAATATGATGGGAAAAGATCTGGTGATCCGTCAGCAGCCAAACGATGTTTGGTCTCTTGGCCATATCGGCTCTCTCCTCGTGCTATTTGCGATGCCCCGCATTGACGGGCTCCGCCGAGGGCAGCATCCAGTCAACTTATTCCAGCTTCCCGAGTGTCGGCGCCGCTTCATCGATCCGACGG
>JAACEL010000249.1 GCA_011682535.1 Nitrospiraceae bacterium
CCTCAGGAGCCGCGGCTGCCTCAGCGACTTCGGCGGGCGCTTCCGGCGCTTCCGGCGCGGCCGGCTGGGGTACGTCCTGGGCTTCCTCGCCCTTGTCTGCGGCAACCTTGTCGGCCCGCATGCGGCCGTCCATCACGGCGTCCGCCATGATCGAGCAGAACAACTGGATCGCGCGGATGGCGTCGTCGTTGCCCGGAACCGGAATCGGCACGAGGTCGGGATCGGTGTTGGTGTCCACGATGGCGATACACGGAATGCCCAGACGCTCGGCTTCGCGGACCGCGATGGCCTCTTTCTTCGCGTCGATGACGAACATGACCTGGGGCAGGCCGGGCATCTGCTTGATGCCGGACAGGTTGGCGTTGAGCTTGGCCGCATACTTGCGCTGCCGGACCACCTCTTTTTTCTTGAACTGCTCTTCGAGCTTGCCGCTCTCATCCAGTTCTTCGAGGCGCTGCAGGTTGCGGATGCTCTGGCGGATGGTCTGCCAGTTCGTGAGCGTGCCGCCCAGCCAACGATGGTTGACGTAGAACATGCCGCACCGCTGTGCCTCGCGGGTGACAGACTCACGTGCCTGCTTTTTCGTGCCGACGAACAGGATATTGCCGCCATTGGCGACCACATCGCGAACGAGGGCGTAAGCCTTGGCGAGCTGGCGTAGGGTCTGTTGCAGGTCGATGATGTAGATACCGTTGCGCTGTGCGAAAATGTAGCGGGACATTTTCGGGTTCCAACGGCGGGTCTGGTGACCGAAATGGATCCCAGCTTCCAGCAGCTCTCGCATGGTGACGATAGCCATAACACTCTCCTCTACGGGTTGTTCCTCGGGGTTGCGCAGCTCTACCCGCCCACACGGCGGGCACCCAAACCGCGGTACAATACTTTATACCCCTGTGGATTTAATAGCACGGAACGATAGCACACGGCGGCTGGGCGGCGCAACTTCTATCCCGTCTGAGACTTGTGAGCGCGGGCGGAGTGGAGGCAACGGCTACAGCGCCGTGCGCTCCCGCGTGAGTCGGAAGGCCTTTTCGTAGACCGCCATCAGGCGTTGGAAGTGAATGTCCTCGCCATACTCGCGAACGGCTTTCGCGCGGCCCGACTGTCCCATCCGGTGGCGCCGGTCCGCGTCGTCCCACAACGCGCCAAGCTTCGACGCCAGGTCTGCGTCGTTCCCCGCCTCGAAAAGCAGCCCGGTGACGCCTTCGTCGACCACTTCGCCGAGCGCGCCGATGTTCGACGCCACCACCGGGATCTCCTGTCCCATTGCCTCGACGGCAACAAGGCCGAAGCCCTCCAGGCCCGTGCTGGGCACGACCGCCAGCCGGGCGCCCCGGTATAGTTCGGCGACCGCCGTCGGTTCAACTTGCCCCAGGAACTTGACGTTGTTGGGCGCCTCGCGGCGCAGGGTGTCCATCAGTGGGCCCTCTCCCGCAATGCGGAAGGCGTATTGCGGAAGCCGCCGTGCGGCACGGATCAGCACGTCGACGCCCTTGTCCGGGCTCAGGCGGGCCACGCACGCAATGTAGTCCCCCGATGCCGGCTTGAGTTCCACCGCCGGGATAACCGCGACATTGGGCACGACCTGGACGCGGTCCGCGTCGAATCCCTCCGCGACCAATCGGCGCTTGACGAAATCGCTGATCGCGATGAAACACGTGACGTTGTTTACGTATAGGCCAAACCAGCGGGCCACCATGCCGCGCAAGGCATAGCCGGCGCTTTCCAATCTGTTGTCCTGGCAATTGCGCAGCGCGCAGTAGTACTCGCGTCCGCCCGCGCAACGTTCGCATACCTCACCGTGGGCGTAGTGGACGCCGATTGGGCAGATGAGGCGGAAGTTATGGCAGGTCATGACCACCGGCACACCGGCCCGCCGGCACACGCGCAACACCGACGGTGACAGGCTGGGATACAGGTTGTGGCTGTGGACGATGTCGGGGCGCTGTTCGGCCAACAAGCGCGCCATCATCCGTGCGGAGGCGCGCGAATAGATGCCCGATGCGAACGCCCGGAACTTCCGCGGGAGCGAGGGATTCATGGGGAGCCCGGGCTCCTCCAGCAATGACACGTCGATCTCGCGGCGGCGCAGCAGATCCAATGTAGTGTCTACGATGGCATCTTCCCCGCCATGGAAGCGGTAGCGATTGTGGACAAGCAAGATCTTCATTCTGACGAGGCGAGGCCTTCCATGGGGGTAGCATCCTCGGAGAACTTCTCACGCTCTTTGCGGAAGTCGAGCTGATCGAAGAAGGACGCCTGCGCGAACAGGCGCGGGGCCAGTGCTGCGAGCGTCTGGCGTGCGTAGGCTTGGGCGCGCCAGATCGAGCATCTGAGGTCGAGGGCGCGCGGGGCGTCGCCGCGTGCTGAGGTCCAGGCCAGGGTGGGCAAGTTGATGGCGAACGCTTGTATGAGGCGGGCCAGGCAAAGAACGGCCATCGTGGCCCAGCTCTTTCTTTTCAGGTGCATCTTGGCCAAGTTGACGCCCCAGCGCATTGACACCCACCGGAAGTACGCCCGATTGAGCCGGTAGCGGGGAATCATGTGAGTCACCATGGCCGTCGGCGCCATCCAGATGGCGAACCCAGCCGCACGGGCGCGCAGTAACAGGTCGGCGTCCTCGCCACTGCTGATCGACATGTTCGCGTCGAAGCCGGAAACTTCGTCGAGAACCCGACGGTGGATCATCAGGTTTCCCGTCGTGGGCAAGCGTTCACCATCGAAGGGAACCGGTTCTTCTCCGTACAACTCCTCGCCGAGCATGGCGCGGCAACGCGGGCCAAGGCGTGCGAGATCCTCCGGCGGAAGATCGAGGCGGCGTGGACCGCCGACGCAGCTCACGTCGAGGGTCTGTGCCGTCGACAGCAGGTTTGCCAGCCATTCCGGCTCCGCCAACTGGTCATCGTCAAAGAAGGCGATCCAGTCGTTGTGCGATTCCGCTATGCCGCGATTCCGAGCGGCCGCGATTCCGCCACACCCCTCTTCCAGCACGTAATGCACCGGGACCGGCGCCTTTGCCCGTGCTTCCTCGACGGCTTCGCGTGTGTCGTCCGTCGAGCCGTCATCGACCACGACAACCTCGTAGTCGAGTCGTGCGCCGGTCCGCTGCGCGGTCACGCTCTCGATGGCCAGACGCAGTGAATCCGCCCGATTGTACGTGCAGATGACTACGCTCACCAGTTCTTTGCTCATGGCGTTCTCGCAACCATTTCGGCGTCTGCCCCGCGGCCTATCCGCCAGCCGGATCCGGGGGCGTCCCGCCCGACAGGGTGGGTGGACTCGTGGTTGTGGATCTCATCCATGTCGCTATGATACCCGATCGTCCTCACGTGGATCACCGTCAGTCTGCCGTCCCGTTCTCCGGGAGATCCCACGAATTTGGCGGTGCGCCTTTGGCGCGCTTGCGGCGGATGCGGTCGAGGCGGTGCTGGAATTGCTGGGCCTGAACGGACTCGAAGTCGTTGGCGCGGTCGAGGGCGGCGCGGGTGCCGAGGAATTGGAGGGCGTCTTGGCACAGACGCTTGGCTTCGGCGAGGTTGCGGGTGCGGTGTTCGTGGTGTTTGGCCAGTTCGACGCGCGGCAGGATGGCGCTGGGGAACTCGCGCAGCATGAGCGACCACGTGTCCGCCATGCGGTCCCACTCCTGCATGCGTTTCTGGGCGTAGGCCAGCAACTCGAGGCATTCGCGCCGGACGATAGGGTCGGTTTCGGCTTCGATGAGTTTGCCGGCGTGCGCGGCCGCGTCGGCGAAGCGTTTCTGGCGGAAGTGCAGCCGCACGATGGAGAGGCGATCCTGCGCGAACTCGACGTCGTCCTCAGCCGGCACGGCCAGGCACTCGCTGAGCATGGCGGTGAGGGTGACGAGGGAGAGGATATCCATGCGGTGGTGGTAGAAGACGCGCTGTAAATCGCGGGCGTCGCGGGTGCGCAGGTAGTCGAACCAGATCTGAGGGATCTCGGCGCTGGGGACGTCGCCTTTGCGGCGGATGCCGAGGATCTTTCGTTCGATGTTGCCGAGGCTGCAATCCCGCAACCGCAGGCGCCACAGGCGGCGGGCCGCATGGACCAGGTCGTAGTGGGCGGCGGCGTCGAGGCGGAAGGGCACGCGATTGGAGATGAATCGTGTGCGCAGGAGGGGGACGTCGAAACTCTTGCCGTTGAACGACACGACCGTCTCGGCGCGTTCAAACAACTCGTCGAGGTAGCGGAGCATCGGTTCCTCGTCGTCGAAATCGCGCATGAAACACTGTTCGAGCCGGAACTTGCCCTCGTGGAAAAAGCCCGCGCCGACCAGGAACGCAACGGTGCCGGTTCCGCCGGCGAGACCGGTCGTTTCGGTGTCCATGAAGATGGCGGTCCCGGGGTCGAAGTTCCGCAACCCCTCATCGCAGGCCGACAGGGCGACATGCTCGGGGGCGGTGTCGAACACGGCGCCCAGTTCCAGCGGGCCCTGTTTCATCTGGAGGGGGAAGTCGTGACGCACAAGATAGAAGGAGTCGCCTTCCTCGCCGACCACTTGGCCGGGCACGCTCTTATCGATTTCGAAATCGCCCGAACGGCGTTGTCCCTCGACGCGCTCACGTTCCTTGAGCCACTCCGATCCCTTCATGAGGCCCGGATTCGCAAGGAGATCCTTGAGCTTATCTTTGAGGTCCGCCATGGGTGTCCGATTCATGCTCCGCCGCGCTGTTGGCGCCGGACGGTTTCGCTATTCCTTTCGAGCCAGTTCCGCTAGTTGGAGCGCGCCGGGCTTCCCGTGTGTGCCCACTTCGAGGGCGGGGCCGACGCAACTGGGGCAGCCTTCCTTACAGGCGCAGCCGGTTAGCAGCGCGATGGCCGCTTCGACGAGGCGGGTGTGATGGCTGAAGATCTTGTCGCTGAGTCCGACGCCGCCAGGGTAGACCTCATAGAGGTAGATGGTCGGTTTGTCGGAGAAAGGCGCGCGAACCATGGCCTGCGCGCGGATGTCGGTGAGGTCGCACAGCACCTGGACGGGGGCGACTTGGCGGAGCGTGTGGGCCAGCGCGTGCAACGACTCGCCGAGGCATTTCTCCGTCATGTTCAAACGCTGGCTGACGTCTTCGGGGAACTCGATCCAATACGACGAGGTGTGCATCGTGGATTCGGGAAGATGGATCTCGCCCCAACCGACGTTCTCGTGCGTGCCGAACTTGATCTTCTTGTATATCGTCGGCAACCACGTGACGCTAAGCTCGCCCGAACACTTGTCGACCTCCGCCATGCGCGCGTGGTTGAACGTGTCCAGTACCTTGAGGTCCACTTTGATCTGCGCGTCGGTGTAGTAATCCACCTCGATGGGGCGGGCGTAAGCCTTGCGATCATCGAGGTCGAGTCTGTCGATGGTGTATTGGGCCGTCTGGTGCAGGTAAACGGCGTTTTCATAGACCTCGACCGGGGCGGCGAACAGGTCGACCTCGCCGATGACCCGGCCGCTGTCCGACGTGTCGAGGATCACCACATTGCCGGGAGCCGCGGTACGCAGACTGATGTCCTCGGCGGGGTAAGTGTCGGCGCTCCAGTGCCACTTGTTGCGCACGTGGCGCAGGACGCCGTTCTCTTCGAGGTATTCGAGCAACTCGTGGGTGGACGCCGGGTCGAGGCCGAAGGACTCGCCGTCGAGGAAGGGCAATTCAAACGCCGCGCACTTGAGGTGGCTGCTCACAATGATGAGGTTGTTCGCGTCGATGGTTCCGCTCTCGGGGGGCAGGTCGAAGAAATACTCGGGGTGGGTGACGATGTACTGGTCGAGCGGCGCGCTCGACGCGACCAACACGGCCAGCGATACGTCGGTGCGTCGTCCGGCCCGGCCCGCCTGTTGCCACGTGCTGGCCACGCTGCCCGAATACCCCGCCATGATGCACACGTCGAGCGAGCCGATGTCGATACCCAACTCGAGCGCGTTGGTGCTCACGACGGTCAAGATCTTGCCTTCACGCAGTCCCTTCTCGATGTCGCGGCGTTCCAGGGGCAGATAACCGCCGCGATAGCCGCGCACGAGGTTGTGACTTTTCTTGAGCCGCCGCACCGCGTCTTTGAGGTAGGTGGTGAGGATTTCGACGCGCAGGCGGCTGCGTGCGAACACGATCGACTGAATGTCGCGGTTGAGGAACTGCGTGGCAATGCGTGCCGCCTCTTTGACAACGCCCTTGCGGATGCCGAGTTCCGCGTTGACCACCGGCGGGTTGAAGAAGAGGAAATGGCGTTCGCCCGCAGGGGCGCCATTGTCATCGACCAGATGGACGGGCTTCTCGATGATGCGTTCGGTCATCTCCTTGGGATTGTTGATCGTCGCCGAACAGCAGATGAACCGCGGGTCGGAATTGTAGAACGCGCAGATGCGCTTGAGCCGCCGCAACACGTTGGCCAGGTGGCTGCCGAACACGCCGCGGTAGTGGTGGATCTCGTCGATCACGATGTACTCGATATTCTCGAACAGCTTGATCCAGATCGTGTGGTGGGGGAGGATGCCTGCGTGCAGCATGTCGGGATTGGTCACCACGATGTGGCCCGCGCTACGGATGGCCTTGCGCGCCGACGCCGGGGTGTCGCCGTCGAAGGTGTAGGTGCCGATCTTCACGTCGAGATCGTCGACGGTCGATTTCAGTTCGATGACTTGGTCTTGTGACAGCGCTTTCGTGGGGAACAGGTACAACGCCCGCGCGTTCGGGTTGTCCATCAGGCGGTTGAGCACCGGCACGTTGTAGCACAACGTCTTGCCCGACGCCGTCGGCGTCACCACGCACACGTTCTCGCCGTTGAGCACGGCCTCCACCGCCTCGCGTTGGTGGGTGTACAGGTTTTGAATGCCGCGCGCACGCAGGCCGTCCACGAGTTTCGGATTCAGTCGATCCGGGAAGCCTCCGTACCGCGCCGCACGCGCCGGCAGCGTCTGCCACGTGGTCAGGTTGTGCTTGAACGACTCATCCGCTTTCAGGCGGTCGATAATCTGCGCGACATTCATTCTGCTTCCCGTCCTCTGGGCAAGCTGAATATAACATCAGTGGTGCCGGATAGCAACCAAAGCCCCCGAACCCCGAACGCCGGGTGGCGTATTGTGGCGCGCCATAGCGGGAACAACCGCTCTTGCCGCCCGGTGCACTTCGTCAATCTGTTCAACATTTATCCGTGTTCATCTGTGGACCCCTATTGCTTCGGCAATTCCGGTCTCAATTCGTCAGTGTACAGCCCGATCTTGGCGAAGGGGATGGGTTGGAAGCCGGGGATCTTCTGGAAGGCCTCGGCGTCTTTCTTCAGCGCGAAGTTCCCGCCTTCGCGGTCGACGAATCCGGGGTCGCCTTGCATCACCCAGTTGTCAATGAGATCCCAATTGCCGGTCTT
>JAACEL010000250.1 GCA_011682535.1 Nitrospiraceae bacterium
GCCCAGGCATGGCGCCGCCCGGCTTCGAGCTCTCCCGCTTCTCCTTCTTATCCGTCGACGGAGGCTTCGACGAGGTGCGTGAAGTCTTCGCCGGTCGCTGCAGCTTCAATACAAGCTCAACCAGCTCTTCCTTCGTCAGATTCTCAAGATCGGCGCCACTCATCACCACATGGATTCAGAGACCGCCCGATTTGTCAAAGGGGGTGGGTAATTACCGAACCAGAGCCTCCAAAACTCAAATCGCTCTGATGTCCCATTTTATATGACGACGGACATGCACTACGTTTCTCGAACAGCATAAATCGGGCTGGTCAGCTCTGTCCGAGGGGAACAAAGGTCCGGACCTTGATGCTCCGCTCAACTGAGCGCACCCGGGGGAAATCCGAAGTACACCAATTGAATAGTGACAGCGGCACGGGAATGCCATGACCTGGATCATACATCCCTATAACCACCTATTCATACCGGCACCAGGACCATGCGAATCGTGCTGGCTGGGGCTACATACCGTGCCGCGGCCTCACCCCAACCTGTGGCGGAACATCCAGCCCGCCCCGGTCAGGCTCACCGCCGCGATGATGGCCATCGGCCACAACCGCTCGTAAACGAGCGCCGCCGGCAGGCCCTCGAGGAAGGTCCCACGCACAATGATCAGGAAGTAACGCATGGGATTGACGAGCGTCAGATCCTGGATCAGTGGCGGCATGTTGGCGATTGGCGTGGCGAAGCCGGAGAGGATGACGGCAGGCACGACGAAGAGAAATGCCCCAAGGATCGCTTGCTGCTGGGTCCTAGAGATCGAAGAGATCATCAAACCAACGCCGATCACGGCAAGGATGTATAGGAAAAGTCCGGCATAGAGCAGGAACAAGTCGCCGCGCAAAGGTACACCGAACCAGAACACGGCAACGGCGATAATGGCCGTGCCTTCCGCCAACCCGATCACCATTGCGGGTACGGACTTACCGATCAGGATTTCGAACGGCCGGAAGGGCGTCACAAGAAGCTGCTCGAATGTCCCCACTTCGCGCTCGCGGGCGATAGTCAACGCGGTCACGACCGTCGTCACTACCAGCGTCAGCAGCGCGACGATACCTGGGACGATGAACCACCGACTTTCCAGGTTTGGGTTGAACCAGGACCGCACAACTAGCCGCGCCGGCGGCAAGGCCTCACCGCGCGCCCTGAGCCATTCGTTATTGAAATCGGTGACGATGCGGCTCGCGTAACCCAGGATGATCAGGGCGGTGTTGGATTCTCGGCCGTCGACGATGAGTTGCACCCGGGCCGGCCGGCGGGCCATGAGATCTCGGCTAAAGGTTTGGCCGATGTGGATAACGAGGCTCGCGTCCTTCGGATCGATCACGTCCTGGATTTCCGCTTCTCGGGAGAGGCGAGAGACGACTTCGAAGGACGGAGAGCCCTCGAAGCGGGCGATAAGCTCGCGCGCCGCGATGCCGTTATCTTCGTTGTAGATCGCCGTCGCCACGTGGTTCACGTCGAAGCTCGCCGCGTAGCCGAAAACAAGCAACTGAATAAGCGGCGGGACGATGATCACGACGCGGCTCTTCTTGTCCTTCCAGACGGCCAGGAACTCTTTGGCAATTAATGCGCGTATACGGCCCCACATAATTACCCGTCCTATTCCAGCGACTTGCGCGTCTTGCGCCGGGTCAATCCCAGGAAGATGACGGCCATCAGGCCAAGCGCGGCGCCGTTTGCAAAGATGATGGGCCAAACCGTCCCCGCCAGGAACAGCGTCTGCAGTGAAGACACGAAGTAGCGGGCCGGGATGATATGGGTGATCCATTGCACCACCGCCGGCATGCTGGTGATATCGAAGATGAAGCCGGAAAGGATGAAGGCGGGCAGGAACGCGATAATAATGGCCACCTGACCGGCGACGAACTGGCTTCTCGCAATGGTCGAGATGAGCAGGCCCATCCCGAGCGAGGCCAGCATGAACAAAGCCGAGACCGCGAGCAGGACGGCGAAGGAGCCCCGTAGCGGAACGTCGAAGACCCACACGGCCATGGCCGTTGACAATACCATGCTGCCCATGCCCAGCAGGAAATAGGGAATCAGCTTGCCAAGGAGAATCTCGCCAATGCGCACAGGCGTAACCATGAGGGCCTCCATGGTGCCGCGTTCCCACTCACGCGCGACGACCATTGCCGTAAGCAGGGTACCGATCAGCGTCATGATGATGGCGATCAGCCCGGGCACCAGGAAGTTGCGGCTGCGGACCTCCGCGTTGAACCAGACCCGCTGCTCCATGACCACCGGTGGCGCCAAAACCTGACCTTCATCCAGCGCGTACTGTTCCAGCCATTTCTGCCATGCGCCCTGCATGTAACCAGCAATGATACGGGCCGTATTCGCGTCGGTCCCGTTCACGATCACCTGGATCGGCGCACCGGCGGGTGACCAAAGCCGGCGTGCGAAATCGCTCCTGAGCACCACGATCGCGGCGGCGTTGCCGGCGATAAGCGCCTCTTCGGCGGCGTGGCGGTCGCGCATGATCGCAGCGGCGAAATAGGACGAGTTGACCAAAGAGGCGGCAAAGCTGGACGTCTCGGTGGTCGGGTTCTCGATTACCAACGCGACCGGGACGTTCGTTGCATCCAGTGAGATGCCGTACCCGAACAGCAGCAGAAGGATGGCCGGCAGCACGAAGGCGATCGAGATGCTGCTGGGGTCGCGCAGGATTTGAAGAGTTTCTTTACGGATCAATCCAGCCAGCCGCATCCGCGACGTGCCGGCCGCATCCAAGGTTGCCGCGGGCCCGCCCGAACCGCGTTCGCCATCGGATTGGTGCCCGATCATTGCGGGTGCTCCCGGTCGTAGTGCTCGATCAAGTCGACGAAGGCGTCTTCGAGCGTCGGGTTTGGCAAATCCGTGTTGCGGTGCTCGTTCTTGAGGTCTTGGGGTGTGCCTGCCGCCACCAGCCGGCCCCGGTAGATAATGCCGATGCGGTCGCAGTATTCCGCCTCTTCCATGAAATGCGTCGTCACCATCACGGTCACGCCGGCCGCCGCCATGGCGTTGATCCGGGTCCAGAATTCGCGGCGCACCAAGGGATCCACGCCCGATGTCGGTTCGTCTAGGAACAGCACACCGGGTTCGTGCATGATCGCGCAGGCAAGTGCCAGCCGCTGCTTATAACCGAGTGGCAGAGTCTCGCTGGTCGCGTCCGCGTAAGGCACAAGGCCGAACTCCGCCAGTTCCACGTCGATCTTGCGCTGCCGCGTTCGCCCAGCCAGTCCGTAAGCGCTGGCGAAGAACTGAAGGTTCTGCAGAACGCTCATGTTTCCATAAAGGGAGAACTTCTGGGCCATGTAGCCGATGCGGCCACGGGCAATGGCCGCCGCTCGGCGCAGATCGATGCCGAGGACAAGGGCCTTGCCGTCAGTCGGCGGAAGCAGGCCGCAGAGCATCCTAAAGGTCGTAGACTTTCCGGCGCCGTTCGGTCCCAGCAGGCCGAAGATTTCGCCACGTTTGACACTGAAATCGATGCCGTCGACGGCGGTGAAATCTCCGAACTTTCGCACCAAGCCAGCGACCTGGATAACGGCCTCTCCATTGTTTCTCCGGTCATCGAGCTTCGGGGTGCCCGCCAAAACAGTTTCTGTCGACGGCTTGCCGGTTGGGTCGCTGCCGTTCCTGGGTTGCGCGTTATTGGAGACCGAAATCACGCTGGTTTCCGCCGCCACGTCCTGGTCCTTGAGCAGGTCGATAAATGCGTCTTCGAAGACCGGATCGACTTCTTCGACTTGGAGGGCTCCAGTCCCCACGTTCCGGCAACATCGGGACAAATAGGCCGTGTCCGCATGCCTGGAGACCAGCACCCGGACGTCACGCCCCTTGACGATGGCATCGACCACATGCGGCAAACCGCGGATCTCGTGAAGCACCGTGCGCCGGTCCGCGCTTGCAACCCGCACCGCGAATGTCCGCCCCTTGAGGCGCTCGCTCAAGGTCTGTGGAGGTCCCGCGGCGAGCAGCCGTCCCTCGTTCAGGAGCAGAACGTCGTGGCAGCGTTCCGCCTCGTCCAGATAGGCTGTCGCCCAGAGGACGCTGATGCCCTCGTCGACGAGCGAATGCACGATGTCCCATAACTCGCGCCGCGATACGGGATCGACGCCGACACTGGGCTCGTCGAGCAGTAAGAGCCTCGGCGGCCGGACCAGGGTGCAGGCGAGGCCCAGCTTCTGTTTCATGCCGCCGGACAAGCGCCCCGCCAGCCGCTTCCGGAAGGGCCCGAGGCCCGTAAACGTCATCAGGCGGTCAAACCGGGCCTTGCGGTCCGTTCCGGCCAGGCCTTGAAGGTCGGCGTAAAGCTCGAGGTTCTCGGAGACGCTGAGATCTTCATAGAGCCCGAAACGTTGCGGCATGTAGCCGATGCTCGCTTGGATATTTTGAGTGTCTGTGACGGTGTCCAGCTCGAGGACACGAATCGAACCCGAGTCCGGTTTGAGGAGGCCCGTCAAAAGTCGCATCAAGGTGGTCTTGCCAGCCCCGTCGGGACCGACGAGTCCCGTGATCCGCCCGGATCCGACCTCGGCGGATAGCCCGTCTAATGCCGTGATCGTCCGTTCTCCGGCCGCGAACCGCTTATGTACGTCTCGTAGTTCTATGACGGGTGCGGACATCGATACGTGGCCTCGCTGCGGCGTCACTGGGATGCCGATTCACTGGCTTTCCCGTCGTCTGGCTCAGACTTCAGATGCACCGTGACGGGCATCCCTTGGCGCAGGCCGTTATCCGGATTCTTGACGTAGACGCGCAGCCGGTACACCAGGCTCGTGCGGACTTCGCGAGTCTCGACGGTCTTTGGCGTGAACTCCGCCACGGGTGAAATGAAACCGACCCACCCTTCGTAGGCCCTGTCCGGGGCCGAATCGGTCACGACCTCGGCTGTCATGCCGGGATGAATTCTCCCGAGATCCGGCTCCGAAACATAGGTGCGCACCCAAACGGGGTCTGACAGCGCGATCGTGTAGACAGGCGTTTGTGCCAAAACGACCGCACCGGGCTCCACGATCCGCGTCTTTACCGTAGCTTTGTCCTTGGCATACAGCTTGCTGTAGTCCAGGCGCCGCTGGGTGAGCGTGAGCCCGGCTTCATCCGCCCTGATCTGCGCGCGCGCCTCGGCGATATCTTCGTCGCGAGGGCCCCGAATGGCCAGCGACAGCTTCTGCTGGGCGGCATTGAGCTGCGCTTTCAAACTGCTAACGCGGGCACGGTCTTCGTCGCGCTTCTGAAGAGATGCGAAATTGTCTTTCGCCAATTTCTCGGTTCGCTGAAGATTTGCCCTGGCATCCTCCAGCTCGGCCTCGATGGCCCGGACATCGGCGCGCGCCCCTTTGATTTCTTCGGGGCGGCTGCCGGCCAGGAGCCGGTCCAGCCCGGCGCGCTGGGCGCCGACCCGGGCCTTGGCGGCCGCGACCTCGGCTTGATAGATATCGGCCTCCAACGTGGCAATTAGCTGGCCATTCTCGACCTGGTCGCCTTCTTCGACCAGCATGTTGTCGATCCGGCCCGCAACGTTGAAGGCGAGATCGGCCTCGCGAATGTCGATGTTGCCGTAAAGGACGATGTCGGTTGGCGTTGATTGTTGCCGTTGCCAGAAATCGTAGGCGGCGTATCCGCCGGCTGCCGCGATCGCGACGACGACGGCTAGACCAATTGTCAGCTTCTTTTGAGTAGCCATTCACATGCTCCGCCTGGATGCTCCGTAGTTTTAGCTATAAACTTCTCCAGGGCAAAACCCGCAGTGGCGGCCCTTGAAGATCCGCTTTTCCTGGTTGCCGGCGCAATCGGCCAGTTTAGGAGGTACAATATATAGAGCCCGGCCGTGCAACTGGAAAGTCCGACCGCAATGAAGTCTCATGTGACCCGCGTCGTCCGCGCCGCCCAAAGAAAAAACGCGCGTGTTTCCGCCTATATCCGCCTAGCCGTCGTGGCTGTGCTCCTGGTGTCGCTTATGCCGGTTCGGGATGAATTTCCCTGGTCGTCGCTGCCGGTGGTGATTCTTTCGGGCTATGGCGCCATTGGCCTGCTGAGCCTGGCCTTGGCCCAAGCCGGCGTATTTCGGCCATGGCTTCCCTGGGCTTATGCCACGCTTGATGTGACGATACTCGTCACGCTCCTGACGCTGTTGACATACCTGCACGGCATACCGCTGCGCGACGCCTTCCGTGTGCCGGGGGCGGCCATGATCTTCCTGTTCCTCGCCCAAGCGGCGCTGCGCTATCAGCCGGCGCTGGTCTTGTATACGGCGGCACTTTATGTCGCATCGTGGGCCGTTCTGGTGTTCGGTTTCGGCGGACACGGATCCGCGCCGACACCAATTCCCTCCGGAGCCGATTTGCCCTTGCATGTCGAGTATCTGCGGCTGGTCATCACGGTCCTAGTCGCCCTTATTCTCGGTCTTGTGGCCTATCGAACACGGGGGCTGCTCCAATCCTCCATCGTCGAGGCCCGTAGCAAATCTAACTTGGCCAAGTATCTGCCGGCCAACTTGGTACGCGAAATGGCGGACAACGGCATTCACCTGATTGAAGAGAGCCGGCGGCAGGTTGTCGCGGTGCTCTTCATCGACATCCGGAATTTCACGGGAATGTCGGAGAACATGGACCCTGGCGCGGTTGCGGAGTTGCTCACCGAGTTCCGCCGGCGTATGACACGAGTCGTCTTGTCCCACGGCGGGACCTTGGACAAGTTCATTGGCGATGCCATCATGGTTGAGTTTGGCATACCCGAGCCAAGCAAGAGTGATGCGCATGACGCCATGCTTTGCGGCGTGGACATGTTGCGCGGCTTGAGATCATGGAATATGGAGCGAGCGAGCCTCGGGCTGCCGCCGGTGGAAGCGGGCATCGGTATGCACTACGGCGAGGTCGTCGCGGGCGCCCTGGGAGACGAGGCCCGTCTCGAATATACGGTGATCGGCGATACGGTGAACACCGCGGAGCGGATCGAGCGCCTCACGCGTCAGGCCAACGTACCGATGCTGGTGTCTGAAGCATTGCGCGAGGCTGCGGGGGAGTGGCCGCCCGGCGTTACGTGCACGGCGCTACCCCCCCAAGGCTTGCGCGGCCGAGAGAAGCCGATCAGTATCTATGCGATCGAACTCGCCGAAGACTTTCTCGAGACCAGCATCGAGAGGCCGGATAGTCAAGCGGGGCGAACATAGGGAGTGTCATGAACTCTGTGTATCTGTCCGGTCCATGCGGGTTTCAGATACGGTCACGCATTGAAGCGTTCCTCGAACATGATAGCGAACTGG
>JAACEL010000251.1 GCA_011682535.1 Nitrospiraceae bacterium
TGCCCGCGACAACGTAGAGTACCTCCTCGGCACCCACAAAGAGGTCTCAACCCCGATCATCATAGTTCTGTTGAGCGTTTACGCTTGTTTTGGGCCTAGCAGCCATCCTTTACGGCGCCGAAAGTCCTGAGCAGGATGCGGAAGTCCTGCCACAGGGACCATGTGTCAATGTACTGAAGGTCCAACTCCACCCAGCGCTCGAAATCGATGCTGTTGCGTCCGCTCACTTGCCACAGCCCCGTCATGCCCGGCTTGACGCTCAACCGCCGGCGCTGGTTCCAGGTATAGCGCTCCACCTCCGAAGGCAGCGGCGGGCGCGGCCCCACGAGACTCATGTGCCCCATCAAGACATTGAAAAGTTGGGGCAACTCGTCGATGCTATACTTGCGGATGAAGTGCCCCACTTTGGTGACCCGGGGATCGTTGCGGATCTTGAACACCGGGCCATCCTGCTCGTTCAGTTCCTCCAACTCGCTCCTCATCTCCTCTGCGTCGGCGCGCATGGAACGGAATTTGATCATCTTGAAGCGGCGCTTGTTGCACCCAACACGCTCCTGCAGGAAGAACACCGGCCCGGGCGACTCGAGCTTGATGAGCAGCGCGAACAGGGCGAGGAAGGGCGACAACATCACCAGCAGTCCCGCCGTCAGCACGAAGTCCAATGTGTGTTTGACGAACAGCGCTGCTTGCGCTTCCGGAACCGCGGAAAGAGACAGCAGCGGCACGTCGCCCAGGTGGCGCAGTTGCCTCCTGGCAATGCGCAGGGGGACCGGGTCGGCGATCAGGTGGGCCAGCACGTTGTCCGTGGCGCACACGTTCTTGACGCGCCGGATGGTCTCGTAGTGCGTGCGAACGGGCAACGAAACGTAGACCTCGTCGATCTGCTTGTCGTCCAGCACGCTGTGCAAGGCCTCGAAGCCGCCCAAATGGCGCGCGCCCAGGCTCTCGAGAATGTGGATGCGGTCCGCGTCGCTCTCCAGGAAACCCACGACCAAATAGCCGTGGAACGGCCGCCCCTTCATGATTTCGACGAGGCGCGCGGTGCGTTCGTTGGCGCCGACGACCAGGACACGCTGATGGTTGTAGCCTCCCGCCCGCAGCACCATGACCGTGATCTGCACCACAAACCGGAACAGCAATACGAACACGATGGCCGCCAGGTAGAACACGGCGAGAAAACGGTGTTGGAGCCCCGGAGTGGCGAAGAACGCCATGATGAACACGCTCACCACCATCGCCCCCACCAACGCCCGCAGCATCGCGAACAGGTACGTCCCCACCTCTTCCGTCCGCGCCGATTCCCATAGCCCGCGATCCATGGCCTCGCAGAACCAGAAGACCACCAGGATCACGTAGTAGCCCGAATGGGTCACCGCGTAGTCCAGCCCCGATGTCCCCGTCGGCCGGATGAGAGCCACGGCGAACAGGTAGGCGGACAGCAAGTAGGCAGCGTCCAAGAACGCCAGAAGGAGCGCCTGCGTATGATTGTCACGCGTTATCCTAGGCAATACCATAGCCCAAACCCGAAAGTCCTATTCGGCAAACCGCACGCCAGCGTCGCGCCTGGCGCGTGCCTCGGCGGCCACCCGTTTCGACACGAGCGCGGCATGCACCGGCCCGGTAATACCGATTTCACCATTCCACACGTTGAGAAGCTGGGGAAGTTGATCCAGATTGTAGCGCCGCAGATGGCGGCCGACCCGAGTCAGCGCCTGCTGGCCAATCATTGGCGCGTTGCCGGGCCGGTGCTGTGTGCAGCGGAAGGTCAACAGGCTGAACTCCCGTCCCCGCCAGCCCTTACGAGGCTCACGGACGAAGGCCGGGCCGTGCGAATCCGCCTTTATCAGCAGGAAAATGGCCAGGTATACGGGCGCCAGAATCAGCAACAGCAACGTAGAGACAATCCAGTCGAACGCCCGCCGGGTCAGCGAACGCGCCTGCAGGGCATGGCCCTCAGACAACGTCATCAGAGGCACGTCCTCCAATCGCCACATGTAATTGACCGCAGCCCCAAGCGGCAGACGATCGGCGACCAGCCGCACCGGAACCCCGATGCCTTCACATAGATGGGTGACGCTCAGCACGGTCCCATAGAACGAGCGCACCGGCAGGCAGATGTAAACGCCGTCCACCACGTGGTCCAGCAACGCGCTCTCCAGAGTGTCCAGCTTGCCCAAGTAGGGCACGCCGTATTGACCGATCACCTTGGCGCGCTCAGGGCTGTCGTCAAGGAGCCCCGTAATGTGGTAGCCAAACTGCTCGTGCGCCTGGATGGATTCGATGACGTGGATGGTGGCGTCGTTGGCGCCGACCAAAAGAACGTTGTACCGATCCATGCCACGCAGGTGAAGTCCCCACAGACTCAGGCGGGCGGCCAAACGGAAGAAAACAAGCAATATGATCGACAGGGCGCCAAACAGGAACACAAGATAACGCGCAATGTGCCCCTCATTGACAAGCACCAACACAAACACGCTGAGCATAAAGGCCGCCACTGCCGCCTTCGCTACCGCGAACAGTTGCGGTAGCAGCCCATCGCTACGCCGGCGGGCGTAGAGCCGTTGGTGAGAGGCCGTGGCGTACCACGCCACCAGGAAGAACCCGACATAGAGCGCATGCTCGTGGCGCGGCAATGCCGCGAAGGGAGAATCGCCGGCGGCAAACGCAACGGCAAGACCCGCCAGCACGTATGCGAGAGCGATGCAGAGGGTATCCCCAAGAATCAAGGCGGCCACCTTGACTATTGGATGTCTGCGTCTCATCCTTCTCCCCAATCTGGGAGAACCCACTTCTCTCCCAATGGCCCAACTTCTTCTCGCTCTCGGCGCCCCTGATAGAACATCACGCCACTGGGCCGCTATTCGCGTCTGCCTCTGTGAATCTTTATCTTTACTAAGGATACGCCAACACGCGCCCAGAATGCAATTGAAACTGTCCTATTCGAGCCCTAAAGGCACAACCCAAAATGCGAATTTCTCTTCACGATCAAGAGATGATTACGCATACAGTGTACTGAAAAACGATAAAAATGTCAAGAACTATGCCCTCAAGGCAAACCAGAACCTGGTTCTCCCAAAGTAATCACTTAACAACTAGAAATTGGACTCTTCCGGTTTTTGCGTACTTCGTTCTGATACCGCCTTTTTGACAGGATAACTGGATGAACTGGATGATTTTGCATCCTGTAAATCCAAAGCCCAATCGGGTAGATCGTTCGAGTCAGGTCCCCAATCGGCGGGTAAGAGCAAGCCGTGACGCCAATTGGAGACGTCGGACACGCCAAACGCGTCCACTGGCTGCTCTATTGCGGAATGCGGAATACCGTTCCTGTCAAGAGCAGCTTGCTGGTAGACAACTCCGCACTCCGCAATAGACTCGCTACCACAGGCTCAAAGGAGCATAACAGATGCTCTTTCCGCGCCGGGGTTAACGTTTGAACCTGCTCGCGTGCCGTCACTACGGCCTGATGGGCGTCGTTCAGTTCGCCAAATTCATTGACCAAGGTCTCGGCCACATCGAATGTCCGCGGGCGGTCAAGCATGAATTCTCGAAGAAGGGTGTTCAAGTCGCCGAGGATCGACCACCAGGACCCAGGAGTCGTCGTAGGTTGAGAGCCTGTGCCTCACTACGTGATTCGGCCACAGCATTTCTTGTACTTTTTGCCGCTTCCGCATGGGCAGGGCGCGTTTCGCGATACCTTTTCTCGCTTGTCAACCTTCTTGGGCGTATCGAGAAAGCTTGGATGGAGCATGGCGCGAGAGCCCTTGTCCGCGCGTGGCGACACGGCGTTGTAGAGTTCGGCGAAGGCTTCGGCGAACTCTTGGGGCGTTGTGTCCGTAAGCCGGTAAAAGCGCCAGCGCTTCTTGTGTTGCAGCGCGCTGTCGAGAACACGAAACGCTTCTGTTCCCTTGCCTGTGCCATCGAGGATCTCCGCGAGCGCATACGCGGCTTCCGCGCTGGATGGGTCGATGCGCAGACACTCCCTGTAACAGGCTTCGGCCTGGCGTTTGCGGCCAACACCGGCGTAACAGTTACCAAGACTGAGCGTATCGACCAAGCTATCGGGCTTCTCCCTGATGGCCTCGGCGTAGTGCTCAATGGCGTGGCCCACCGAAACCAAGCGTCCGTCTGCCAGTTTTCCTGTCACGAGTTTCAGAGGGCTGTCGATGGTGCTGCCGGCCTTCTTGGCGGACGTGACCTTTAACAGTTCCGCCATCAACGGCAGGTAACCCGTGTTGGGCACTTCCAGGCAGTCGAACGCGCCGCAGGAGTAACACGTGAGTTCATCCGCGACATACGGTTTGTCCTTGGGCGCGTCCGGAGCGATGAATACGCTTCGAACTTCATACACATTCACGTCGCCACACGTCCGGCACTTGAGTTCCATCCGCAATGTTTTGGCGGCAGTTCCCTCTGGCCACGGGGTGAACCACTGCTCCTCTTTCTGTATTCTCCGGCCGTCCACGCGCTCACGCACGGCGGGTAACTGTTCATGAGCTTTGTCCAGAAGAGTCGAAATAAGGAGAAAGGTTTCGTCAACCAGCGGATGCTTGCGTCTCAGTTCAGGCTCGATGACATCGAGCAGGGGGGCGCCGGGAACGGCCTTGGCCGTCTCACACCAAGTCTCCAGCGGCTCGTTGCGCATCTCGGGAAAGCATCGGACCAGGTGGGCCACGGTAGCCTCCCCGCCGACATGCGCGAGGACATCGAACCCAAGCATCCTCTGACTCGTGTCGAGTTCTTCCCAAGATTCGAGAAGAGCACGCTCCGCGAGAGGGCCAAAGCGGTAAAGGGCGTTCGCCGCTGTCTCTACGAGGAGGTCGTGTTGTCCCTCCTTCAGGCAGTTGACGAGAAGTGGGATGAACGCATCGTGGCCCAAGTCGCCCATCAGCCGGGCCAAGTGGATGGCGCCGAAATGATTTTGGACCTCCGGTAATTGCAAGGAGACCAACCGGACCACCTCATCGGCCGGACACTCCTTTAGACGCGCGAGCAGTCCGTCATACCCGGGCAGCACTCTGAGGTCGGAGGCAGTAACGCGCGCACATTCTTCAATGGAGCGATCCGTAAAGTCTTGCGTGGAGCGCAGCCAGCTTGCGGCGCTAATCCCCAAGAAAAAGCGGCCTACAATCGACTTGAGTCTGCCTTGGACCGGTTCCTTGCGATTCATCATAAAGGAACGCACAACGTCGAGAGGCCGATAGTCGCGGTTCCCGCATCGCTCACCGAGAAGAACAAACGCATCTCCTATGCCGATCTTCTCCACGCCAGTGACGAGACGGTCCAATTCCTCCAGGGGCGCGCCGGTGTCGAAGAATGGCGCGAGGGATGCGAAAGTTTGCTTCGTATTGCCTTGCTTCAAGTCCATAACGTGTTCGAAGAAGGGCATGCCATCCGTAAACATGTGGTAGATGTTACCCAGCGCTTGCTGCGCCAAGGCCGCCTTGTCCGGGGCGGTGACAAGGTCTATCAAATGGTCCTCCAGAATGGGAAGATGGTGCACCCACGCCAGATGGATCGATTCGCTGATACTGAACCGCTGCTCGATGTCCTCGGTAGCGCCTGCCATCCGCTCGATCATGCGCTGCGCAAGCTCACGCCCCTCTTCCGAGCGCACCAGCCGTAATGCTCTAGACACGCCGGCGGTCTTGTTGAAATCGTCCCAAAGAGGCAACGAAGTGATGTATGCGCTGAAAAGGTCGAGGGCCTTGTCGGGCGCAATCTCCGCTATCACTGGCGCAGCCCAGCACGCTACAGTGTCTTGCCACCCAGGCCAGCGTTCGACCAGCACATCTGTTGCGCTTTGGAAGCGCTCCCACGACAGCGAAGCAAACATCCGCGTCAGCACATGTGGGTCGCCAACATCGAGAAGACGCCGAATTGTAACGTTGTCAAAAAGGGAACGTTCCAACTCCGTCACATCGGGGGCGCCCGATTCTTTCTTGTCCTCCAACCTGCGGAGAACCCACGCGGCAACCGTGGGATCTTGAATCGTTTTTCGAATATGGCTGGACTTCAAGAGATCATTCATGTACGGTTTCCTTCTCTCGCCCACCGCGACGTGGGGTGGGGACTCTATAGACGATGGTTGATCGCTTCGATATCAAACTGCTCGGGATCGTAGTTGGCAATCCGGTCAATGTGATCCTTTGAATAATCACCCGGCTCGTTCAGCATGTCGATCAACCTATCGTATCCGCCAACTCCGCCGCAATCTTCTGGCGGGCAGGCGCGTTCACCAACAACACAAACCGGGCAATTCGCATCTGGCTCGGGCTCGAAGATGTCTTCAACCGTCAGGTTGTGACGCCACTGGTCGCCGTAGTCATAAACATACAGGGGATAAATGGGGACACTTCCCGTTTATTATCCGTTTCTCTTCTTTCGCCAGCCTTTTGGGCGGCCTATAGGCAGAGCTCTCACGCGACGACCGAGAGCCGTTTCGATCTTGCTGATGAACCCGTCGGTGCCCAGGGGGCGTCCGGTGCGGGTGTTCAGACGCAGCGCGTCGCGAGACTCGGGGCGGCATTCGGCCAAAACGCGCACCCACCCACGGCCTGGATATTCGCGGCCCCAAGCCGATAGGTCCAGCAAACCCGAGGCGTCCTCCCCCCCGCAATGGCTCGCGGCGCTCGACCAAGCGTAGTGCTCCGGACGCTTGACCATGGCGGCCCGAACAGGGTTGTTCTCGACATAACACAACGCCGCTACCCGGTGAGCGTCATCCTGCGGACAGGAAAAGAAGCGGTTCTGCCATAGCCGGCCGCTACGCCCGTGCATTCGGTTCACGTATTGTGTGTACAACAGATTGGCCAACGCCAATGCGCGGGCTGCAGCGAACGCTCCAACGTCGGCACACACACCAGATGCACATGGTTGGTCATTAGACAATAGCCCTCGACCCGCAACCCATACCGTTCCGCCCCACTGCGCAGCAGCCCAAGATAGACGCGCCGGTCATCATCGACAAAGAAGACATCCCCTCGATTATTGCCCCGCTGGGTCACATGGTGCGACACCCCAGGCACGACTATCCGAACAGCTCATAGTATACACTAATAGCTACTCAAGGAGAAAATGTCAATATTAACGGGAAGTGTCCCTTATTAAGATCACGTGGCAAGAGATTTCTCCCTTCGCTCGAAATGACACGTTATACCCAAGTTTTACTTCCACCCCAAGCCCTTTTGTGGGAATGACGGTATAGCCGGCGGGAAAAGCAGACACTTGCGCCTTACTACACGATTGGGCC
>JAACEL010000027.1 GCA_011682535.1 Nitrospiraceae bacterium
TCACCGAAGCCACAAACGGTTCCTCACCTCCCGGAAGCAGCATGGAAGGCACATCCCCCGAGAAACTCGTCTTCACGCAGCACGAAGCCACCGCCACTCCCGCATCCTTCGCCGCCCGCTCAATGGCGTCCACGTCCTTGTCCCACCACCCCCAGAACTCGAACGCCTCGAAGCCCAACGAAGCCACCCGCTGGATACGCAACGGGAACTCCGTCCCCCCCCAGAACATCTCCACGCACACCGACAGACGCAACATCGGACACCCTCCCTGGGCAGTCGAACAAGAAAAGGACACGGCCACGACGCAGGCGCCTAAGCTCCCTCGTCGTCACCGCCATCGTCGCGCACCGCAATAACGGCCCACAAGACCAGCGCCGCGACCATCAACCCCATATATAGGTAGTAGTAAATCATCACCCCCGCATCATAGCAGCCGTTTCGGATTGGATGCAAAGGGCGTGGCCCCGGGGATTGGCCATGGAGTTTCTGTCGCCATCCACGCGGATTCCTGTTCCCTTCTCTCCGATGGTAACATTGCCCTCAACAGAATTCTGTTCGGTCCGCCGGTCCAGTATGGATGCTGCAATGGTCTGCCCACGTGACGGTGTTCTCCCGGCGGCTGGCGCCTTGTTAACCTCTCAATCAACGTGATAGGGTTTCACGGCTGGAACAGTGCCTGGTACCGCAGGTTCGCCCTGACGGGACACGTGCCCCTTGCGGCCCATGAGAAGCTGGCGAATACGGAGGAATAGCATGTTGCGCACTGGCGCCTACGTCACAGGCCTGGCGATGGTCTTGTTTTGCCTGCTTGCTTCGGTCTGTCAGGCGCAGATCGTCCTGAATGAGGAGGGGTATTTCGAAGGGCCTGGACTCAATTTTCTCGTCTACCACAACACGTATATCGGCGGGCGTCAAGGCGGCTTGCAGATGCTACTGCACGGTACTCGGGTGCTCGACGCCGGAACGCTCTTCTACCGGACCGTTGACGGCAAAGGTGTCTCCTACTATAGCGACGATGACAAGAAAGTTGGTGAGAGACAGCTTGACCTCGACCAGGGCGTAGTCAGCCTGTCGTGCGAGTTTACTGGGGCGGAAATGAAACACGACCTCGTGGTCGGCACGGACGGAGAATCGATCACCATCAGCGCACGGCTCGATAAACCGGTGGATTGGGACAAGATTTCGGAGTGCGTGCTCAAAATTGAGATATTTCCCGAGGCCTATTTCGGAAAGGCCTATATGGGCGGCGGTGTTTCCGACTTTTTCCGCCACCGCCACATGGGACGCAGGGTCTTGATTCCGTCGGCGAAGGAGATTGTCGTTGCTCCGGAATCCCCGCTCCAAACACTGACGTTTAGCGCCAACAACGCCGTACTGAGCCTGCGCGATGAGCGGCGCGATCTGAAGGTGTCCGGGTACATGGTGTTTGCGTCGTTGACACCGGGTTCCACGGAAACGTCCTTTTCCATGACTATTTCGCCAACGCTCGACTCCACTTGGCGCCGCCCTCCGGTCATTCAGTTTTCTCAATTGGGTTATCATCCCGCGCAACAAAAGATTGCCGTGCTTGAATTGGATTCGCGCGAGACCGATGCGCATGCGATGGAACTACTTCGCGTGGACAAGACCGGAACGTTCAACGTAGTCAAGACGATGGAGCCCGTCGCGTGGGGACCCTTGTTTGATTACAATTATCACAACTTCGATTTCACGGATGTTGTGACACCCGGCCAGTATTACCTTCGCTACGGGGATCAGCAAGAAGGGCCTTTCCGAATTGACCCGGAGGTCTATGAAACCGCCTGGCAACCGACCATGGACACTTTTTTTCCTGTCCAAATGTGCCATACCAAAGTGCGCGATTATCTCATTGTATGGCATGGTGCATGCCATGTGGATGATGCGATGCAGGCGCCATCCAATCTAAAAGGCCAGGATGGCTATCGGCAAGGCGCAGAAACGGAGACACCGTTTAAAGAGAAGGAACATATCCCCGGCCTGGATTGGGGTGGCTGGCACGATGCAGGCGATTTTGATTTACCCTCGGGCGCCGTGGCGGGCACCGCCATGTGGATGGCCTTGGCCTACGAAGAGTTTGGTGTTGAGCGGGATGTTACCTCGGTATCAAGGGAGGCTCGTCACGTTGAACTCTATGAACCCGACGGGCAGAACGACATGCTTCAGCAAGTGGCCTTTGGCATGGAATATCTACTCGGACAATATCGGGCCTTTGGCCACATCGGCGCGGGCGTGATTGCCACCACCGGACCCGATTACGGCCGTATCGGCGACCCGGCTAGCATCACGGACGGCTTGGTGTACGATGAAAGCCTGGAACCTTTTGAACGAAAAGAAGGCCGTTCAGGCACATTTGATGATCGATGGATTTACACAACCCGAGGCACGGGCGGCCAATATCAGTTTAGCCAAGTTGCGGCTCTCGCGGCGCGGGTATTGAATGGACATAACGATGCACTGGCCACCGAATGCCTGCAAGCGGCCGAAGCCGTTTGGACCTTTGAACAGACGCATGAACCGGTGACTTTCCCGGTGGCCTACCAGCCGCAAGAGGACGATACCCATTCACTGGAACTGGCTGCCACGGCGGAACTCTACCTGAGCACGGGCAACGAGAAGTATAAAGAACGTCTGCTGGCGTTGATCCCCAGTATCGAAGCAATGGCCGCCGATCGCTTTGGCCATGGTGTTGGGTTTACGCTCCTACGCGTGCTTCCAGAAATCGATAACGCCACGTTCCAGGACGCCATAGCCAAGAAGTCGAAAGCGTTCAGCGATGCCGTGGAAAAAAGATCATCTCAAAGTCCCTATGGCGTGAGCATGGGGTTTGGGATTTGGGGCAACAACTGGGGCGTGCTCCAGCAGACCGCCAGACTTTACTTTTTCGCCAAACAATTTCCGGAACTCTTCGACGCTGAGCACGTCTATTCCGGACTCCATTACAACTTTGGACGCCATCCCGCGACCAATCATTCCTACGTCTCCGGTGTGGGCGCGAAATCGGCGACCGTCGCCTTTGGTTTCAACCGCAACGAGAGCACCTATATCCCCGGCGGCGTCGTATCTGGAGCGTCTCTTATCCGACCCAAGTTTCCAGATTACCGAGCTAGGCCTTGGGATTGGTATCAGACGGAATACGTTATCCAAGGCAGCGCGGCCTACGTTTTTGACGTGCTCGCCGCGGACGAACTGTTGAATCCTGGCGCCCGCTGAGTGCGTCCGGAGCGAGAGCAGAAATACCGTGTAAAGGGTACTGAAATGACTGAACAGGAAAACTGGTTGCGGGCCATTGAGTTTCGTTCGCCCCAATGGATTCCGTGTGGGGTGTCTTTTTCGCCCATAACCTGGCACAACCTTCGGGAGGACCTGGAGGCCATTGTGCTCCGCCACCCCCGGATTTTCAGGGATTTCGAGGCGGGCAGCGTGGACTATGATGACTTTCCGGTGGTGTATCGCGCGAATGAATCGTTTCGCGACAATTGGGGATGCCTATGGTACAACACTGTGAGCGGTATCGAAGGCGTCGTCGTGGAGCATCCCTTGGCGGATTGGAGCGCGCTCGATGGCTATCACCCGCCGGATCCCCGCTTCAAGACGGAACGCGGCGATCGGGACTGGGACGAAGTAGACAAGCAGTTCGCGGAGCAACGCGCCAAAGGGCGCGTGTGTTGGGGAGACGGCGAACGCCTCTTCGACCGCATGTATTTCTTGCGGGGTTATGAGAATCTAATGGTGGACATCGCGACAGATGACCCCCATCTCCCGGCCTTGATAGATATGATCCGGCAACATGAACTTGCGGTCATCGATCTATGGCTTGAGCACGGCGCCGACCTCATCGGATTTCACACGGACATCGGCACGCAACGGGGGCTCATGATCAGTCCGGAACAGTTCCGAAAACACATCAAGCCCCTTTTCAAGGAACTCTTCACGAAATGCCGCGACGCCGGCGTACACGCCTACCTCTCTTCCGATGGCTGCCTGTTGGATATTGTCGACGATCTCATTGAATGCGGCGTTTCGGTGCATGATCCCCAACTCCGCGCCAACACCTTAGATGGCATTGAGCGGGCCTACAAGGGAAAACTCTGCGCCAATGTTGACCTGGACCGTCAAATGTTCGCGTTTTGTACGCCCGACGACATCTGGAATCAGGTCAAAGAGGTCGTGGAGCGGATGGGGGCGCCCGAAGGCGGGTTGATGATCTCCGGTTCGATATCCGACGCTACGCTCCCGCTAGAGAACATCGAAGCACTTTGCGAAGCATTGGAAGAGTATTGTCTCAAGGGGATGCCGTCAGAGAGCACTGATGAACATGGCTAAGGAAGCACCAGCAAAGCTGGCGCTTGACTAGGAGACAGAATAACTTGAGCATTTTGACTAGGTTCCTTGGGACAAATGGGAACATCCATTTGGTACACCCATTTGTTGCAGGAATAGGGGAATGATAGCCGTCAGTGGCTGTGTGTCGTGACTGCGGAGATCGCGAATGCTTGTTTGCCGCGAACAATGAAAGGAAATTAACGATGGCACGAGTAAAACTCATTGACCCTGCGGGAGCAGAAGGCAAGACCAAAGAAGTCTTCGATAGAGTCGAAAAATACTACAAGATGGTACCGGGATTGCAGAAAGGGCTTGCCTATCTACCCGAGACCACCGATGCGCTGTGGACATTGAGCCTGTGCACAGCACGCGAAGGAAGTATCCGGGAGGAACTCAAACGCGTCTTTTTCGCGGTGACTGCATACGAAGTCGAGTGCGAATATTGCACTGCGGCACACATGATCGCGCTCATCATGAAAAATTGGAGCCGGGAAGAATGTACCGACGTAATCCATGGAAAACCTTCGCCGCGGCTGAGCGACAAGGAAAATGCTGCCGTGAACTTCGCGCGGGCAGTAGGGCGCAAACCTTCTGCGGTGACGGACGAAATGACGGATGAACTCAGGAACATCGGCTGGACCGATGCGGAAATCGTCGAAATCATAGCATGCGTGGCGCTCATGCGATATACATCGACGATCGCGGCGGCGCTCGATGTGCCACTTGAACCTGCGATGGAAGGTGTTGGTATCAGTTGTGGTGTGCCGCTCGAACAGCGGGATACCTAGTGGTATGCGTCAATCAGAGTGAAAATGGATAACGAAGGCTCGCGGCATCGGAAAACAAAAATGCAGCCTTACAAATGCCTCACTTTAAGGACTTTCCTTTTGTTACCCCTTGTCTGGTTTCTTGCGACGGCCTCATCCGCTCAGGAAAACTCGAGCGGCGACTCGGCCAATACAGGCACATCGCATTGGAGTATTGATCCGGCATATGAGTCGGTCAAATCCAGAGTGAGCTACGTCCCGGGAATCAAAGTCATCCGGGGTAAGACCCAATTGATCGTCTCCGAACATAGGAGTTTCTGTCCTGCGGGGAGTGTTTTCCGATTCAACAACGGCGATATCCAGGTGTATGACCAGCGCTCCAGCGATGGCGGAGAGACTTGGCACAAGGCGGAACATATCCTGGAAAATTCCACCTACCAGTACCCGGAGCCGGATGGCGAAGTAATCATGTTCGAATCTTTGCCTACCAGTGAAAATCCTTCTGGGGCGGGCAGGCCGGAAGTTTCTATAACCAAAACCGGCCAGGACGGGGTATTTGAGGCGAAGTTCTTCCGTTCACACGATAATGGGCAGAGTCGATACAGTGACCCGGCCAAAATCCATCTACCGGAACAATTTCACGAATGGACGGGCCGTTTGAGCCGCAAGATCGTGGGGCTTAAGGATGGAACCCTGCTTATGAGTATGTACGGCAGGAATGAGAACGGAACGGTTCTCGATCGTAAGTATCGGAGCCTGGTGTTGCGTTCGACGGATCGCGGCAAGACGTGGTCCTATCTGTCAACGATAGCCTTTGACATGACAGAGAATGTAAGGGGGGAGGGTTTTGACGAAACGTGTCTTCTGGCCCTTCCCGACGACAAGATTCTCAGCTTCATTCGATCCGGTGCGAGTTACCAGGCCTCTATAGGCAGTTTCAACAATAACGATCCATCCGCCGAAATGCCTTTTGGTTACGCAAAACAGACGCCCATCTATATGAGTGCTTCTATCGATGGAGGCAAGAGCTGGAGCAATGCCGACCCGATATCGCCGTATGGCGTGTGGCCCAACGCAATTCTGATGGAGAACGGACTTCTCGCAGTAAGCTATGGCCGCCCAGGAAACTGGATAATGTTCAGCAAGGACGAGGGGAAAAGCTGGGGCCCTATCATCCCCTTTTACCATGACCTTTATCCGCCCGATTGCAGCAACTATTTTTCCATGGCGGAGGTGGCTCCGGATATCTTGCTGGTGGTGTATGCGCGCACCAATCCCAACGACCATTGGCAAAGTGAATTTGTGGGCACGTACTTTTACGTAGAGCGTGAAGAGAAGTAGGGCGCCTGGAGCGACGCGGCCGGACGGGATCCACTGGCGAAAACCGGCCTTGAGTCTCGTGGATTTCCAAGGAGCAAAGGCGATGCGCTCCGGCACGCGGTCGTCTTGAGAGGCAAATCGGACGTTTCTGAGTTGGCGAGCAAGCCGGTCAGGTTGTGGTTTCACGTCCAGAACGCGAAAGTTAACTTGTTTGTCTTCTGCGATAGCACGAGACTCAATGGACAGAGTACGCAGATATGAAAGCCTCGTTGGATGGGTTGTACCGGATGTGCCAGCATGACTGCCCACAATGGACGGATAGGCATGAACAGCAAGGAAATCGTAGAAAGAACTATTGAACGGCGAAGCCCGCCACGCATTCCGATCAATTACGCGAGTCGCGATCTCGATCGGTCGGACACCATTACTTTGGGCTGGCAACCGGCGGCTGATTTCGTGCCGTCCGAGCGCGGAGTGACGGAGTGGGGCTACGTTTGGGAAGCACTCGACGAAACGATGGGCCAACCGAAGACACATCCTCTCGCCGAGTGGGAGCGTGCCGGCGATTACGTGCCCCCCGACCCGGCGGCGCCGGGTCGACTCGATGCGCTGGAGGACGCGCTGCCACAGTGGCAGGGCAAATTCATCAAGTTCAGCGTCGGCATCTCTGGGTTTAATCAGGCGGCCTTCCTGCGCGGATTTCAGACGTTCCTCACCGATCTCTACCTTGCGCCCGAGCGCGCCGAACGGGTTTTAGACATCGTGCTCGGCTTCGAAAACGCGCTCATCGCGCGCGCGCTCGAGTATCCCGTGGACGCCTTCGCGTTCGCCGACGACTGGGGAACGCAACGCGGACTGATGATTCCGCTGGACCTGTGGCGGGCCATGTTCCGGCCGCGCTATGCCGAACAGTTCGCGGCGATCCACCGGGCAGGCAAGAAGGTCTGGTTTCATTCCTGTGGAAATGTTTACGAGATCATTAACGATCTCATCGAGATCGGCGTGGACGTCTTGGAGTTGCTTCAGCCCGATCTCCTCGGCGTGGAGCGATTGGCCCGCGACTTCGGCGGCAGGGTCTGCTTCTGCTGTTCCGTAGACCATCAGCGACGGGCGATTTCCGGGACTCGGGAAGAGATCTTCGCCTATGCAAGAATGCTCAGGGACACCTTGGGCGCGTTCGACGGTGGACTTATTCTCTATCTGGAAGATTATTCGTGTCTGGGTATGAGCCGGCAAAATTATCAGTGGATTTCCGAGGCGTTCCAAAGTCTGAACGCCCAACCCTTCGAGGAGGAAAGCGCGTGCTAATACACATCATCCGACAGACGATACCCCTGATTGTCTTTGTCCTGGGCCTTGGTGGAAATGCCATGGCCGCCGAGCGCCTGTGGGTGTACAACACCACGGGCGGCGCCCTCGAAGGCTCTCCATCCATCGGCGATGTAGACCGGGACGGCTCCCCGGACATTGTCGTCACGAGTACGTCAGGCGTTGTGTTTGCCGTAGACGCTTTTGGCCATGAAATCTGGAGCACGGACCTTGGGGACATGATCACGAACTCGTCCACGCTGGCCGATGTTCTCGGGGGTCCGGGATTGGAAGTGCTCGTGATGACTCTAACCGGACGGATCGTCTGCCTGGAAGGACTCACCGGTGACATCCTCTGGGACATCCACCCCCTTGGGGAGATTCATTGGGGAGGCATGACCGTCGTGGCGGCAGACCTGGACCGGGATGGGCGCATCGAAATTGTGGTGGGTGATAAGGAGGGCAAGCTGGTCTGCCTCACAGGCACCGGCGAAACACGGTGGACCTATGACGGGACCGAAGGCATCCGGGGCGCGCCGGCTGTGGACGACCTCGACGGGGATGGGATAGCGGAGATTGTCTTCGTGACGACGGATACCCCCTTGGTGTGCCTTCGCGCTGATGGCACGGAGTTTTGGCGTATGACCGAGACCACCAGCACGTGGGGAAATCGCTTGAGGCGTGAAGCCACGGGCCCTGTCATATGGGACTTGGACGGGGACGATCAGCCGGAAATCCTGGTGGGCATCGGTTATTCCCTTGCAGCCGTCGATAGCCTGGGAAACCTGTTGTGGGACTATCCCATGGCCAATCAGGTCGATAGCGCCATCTCGGTGGCCGATGCCGATGGGG
The DNA here is from genome assembly GCA_011682535.1 of Nitrospiraceae bacterium. GTDB lineage: Bacteria > Hydrogenedentota > Hydrogenedentia > Hydrogenedentales > SLHB01 > JAACEL01. Next base: position 8,592 of record JAACEL010000027.1, read on the forward strand.
ATGGCGAACTGGAGATCTATACAGCCGACCTGACAGGTAAGATAGCCGCACTGACACCCAAGGGAGAGGAGATCTGGACCGCCAAGATCGCAACGCGGGCACGCCGCTCCCCCGCCATCGCCGACGTGGATGGCGATGGCGAAGTCGAAATCCTCTTCGGGGGGTACACGGGTTTCTTGCATGTCTTCGACACGAAAGGCAACGAAAAGGAACGGCTGGTGGTGAACGGAAACACCAATGCGACGACCTCCGTTGTCGACTTGCTCGGCGATGGGGGCTTGTGCGCTGTCATACCGGAGATCAGCGGCGACTTGGTCGTTTACCGATGGGAACCTGTCCGTGAAGATCCGCTCATTCTGTGGCCTGTGTATCGCGGGAACGAAGCACGGACGGGCTCCGAGTTTCCCGCGACGAGCAACACCATCGCTACGCGCATTACCGGTGTGGACTTCGGCAATTGCTATGCCGATTCGGCGGTATTCCGGCTGGATATAGCCAATCCTGAACGCAAAGCATTGACGATCCGCATGGAAATACAGTCTGGCGATACGTCTGTTGCCCAGGTTGTTCGTCGCTCCAGAAAAAAGAGGCTCGCCGTCAAGATCCCGTACAAGCCGACCAATTTTCACGACAGCCGGGCCTCATTTTCCTATGATGTCAGCGATGGCGATGAAGTCCTCGACTCGCGAACAGTCACGATGAACCTAGTGCCGTTCGCAACGCAACTCGACGAACTCAGGGCATCGCTAGACGAACTTTCCGGCTTGCTTTCCGCGTTGCCCGATGCAGACGGCGTCACGGAGCGCCTGTCTCACCTGCTTGCCCAAACCCGCCAACTTGAAGCGGGCGTTGAACGCGTTGCTGAGCTGTCCCCCATGGAACGACGGAACCTCCGTGACCGGCTGGCCCTCGCGTCAGGCGATTCCAGCCGGCTGCTTACCATCGCGAAGCAGGCGGTCGAGGAAGGCCGCGTCCTGGTGGTGTATGCCGCCAATCCCTGGGCGCCTTTCGGCGGAATGGACGAGATCATCGAGGGGCGCATGCCCGCCGCTTCGCTCGAGGGAAGCGGCGCTGGCAACACACATCGGGTGGAGGCCTTTTATGGTGAGATCGAGTCGGCCGCCTTCAATGTCTTCAACTTCGGTGGACGCACGCTCACGCTCCGAGTGTTAGCGGGTGACCTCATTGCCGAAGGGGACGGGGCAACGACGCCCGCGAAGGACGTACTGACATTGCGCGAAGTTGTCGATGTACCGACGCAACGAGCGGACATGTCCGCCGATGCTCTTCCTACGCTGGGACAGGGATATACCCTCATGGTCCCGCCCTGGGAAAGCCGTCAACTCTGGGTGACGATTGACACGAAAGGACTGACGCCGGGCACGTGGAGCGGAACCGTCCGGTTGCGCAGTCTTGATGTAGCACCGCACGAAGCGTCTGCGGACCTTGTCGTCAACGTTTGGGATGCAGCGATTCCTGAGAAGCAACCCCTGAAGCTCTGCCACTGGAGTCCAAGTGACTTGATCGAAGGGTCGCTCGAGGATCAAGTAGCCCATGGCACGAGCATTTTCTTTGGCCGGGTCCCTCCGAAGGCCTCCTTCGATGAAAAGGGCAACCTTACCGGTCCCATCGACTACGCCGAGCATGACGCTTACATGTTGCGCCACGCACCCCACGGCATCATTCTGATGGGGCAGCTCGTCTCGCTCTCCGGGCCCGCGCCTGCCTTTTCACCCGTCTGGCAGAAGGCCTACAACCAGAGTGTCCGGGCATGGATACGTCACTTGAAAAAACTTGGATTCGGCTACGATTCTTTCGCTTTCTACCCCGTGGATGAGCCGGGCGTCCACGAGGGGAAACTGGTGGAAGTTCTGCTCAAATGGGCCGAGGCCGCGCGTCAGGCCGATCCGCATATTCGGATGTTCGCCAATCCCGGAGCCAATCTCAGTCTGGAAACCTATGCACGCATGGGAGAATACATCGACCTCTGGAGCATGGGCTACTTGCCGAAGTTCCCAACAGAGTTGCTGGACTATATGCATTCCGTCGGCGAAGAATGTTGGCACTACACCTGTTCGCACGACGCAAAACACCTGTCGCCGCTTGGGTACTATCGAGGCCAGGCTTGGCTGGTCTGGCACTTCGGGCACACGGGCATTGGATTCTGGACCTACTTCAACGCAGGATCGGACCCCTGGTTCATGCCGGCTTCCGGCGCCGACTATGAAATGGTATACCAAGGAGACGGCGTGGTCGTCAGCAAGCGCTGGGAAGCCGTTCGCGACGGTATCGAAGATTACGGTATGCTCGACATGCTTCGCAAAGCCGCTGATGCGGCGGAAGCCGAGGGACGCCAACCCGACATGGTGGCGGAGGCCCGGCGCGTCTGTGGCGACCAGGCAAAGGCAATTGCCCGGTTCTGCGACTGGGACGAGGATGGCACCGTGCCGGGCAAGGACGGGTTGCCGGGCGTGCGCATTATTGCCGATAAGCGCTGGCGGCTTATCCAGGAGACCCGGCGAGAGATGGCCAGGCTTCTTGCCTCGTTACGACAGGAACCATAGGCCTTTATCCACAACAGAAGCGACAGTACCGAAGAACCGGATTTGATGAACCAGTCATTGTCTGTCCCTGCGCGAGGAATGGGACATATGCGGGGTGGCCTGCCCCAGGGAGAAAGTACACATGTTGAGTAACAAGCTTGGTAGTTTCGCGCTACCTCTGATCACCGGATTCTTGGTCTCGACCCTTGGGAGCACCGCCATGGCCGCCGAACGCCTCTGGGTGTACAGCACCACGGGAGGTTACCTTGATAGTTCGCCTGCCATTGGGGACGTGGACCGCGATGGCTCCCCTGATATTGTTTTTACCAGCACTGCGGGACCGGTATTCGCGCTGGACGCCAAGGGGCACGCTATCTGGCGCGTAGACCTCGAGGATGAGATCAGCATCTCACCCACGCTCGCCGATGTACTGGGCGACACCGGTTTGGAGGTGCTTGTCTTGACGCAGACGGGGCGGCTGGTGTGTCTCGAGGGGCTGACGGGCGACGTGATTTGGGAGAACACCGAACTTGGCGACGTGAAGTGGAACTCGATGACCGTGGTCACCGCCGATCTCGACCAAGACGGAACCCTGGAGATCGTGGCGGCAGATTTCGCGGGCAAGCTGGTCTGTCTCTCAAACGCAGGCGAAACGGTTTGGGTGTATGAAGAGGCCGAAGGCATTTGGTCCGCACCGGCCATCGGCGATCTCGACGGAGACGGCCATGTGGAGATCGTCGTTGCAACACCCGAAACGCCGCTTGTCTGCCTCAATCGCCAGGGCGAGGTCCTATGGCGCATGTCCGAGACGACCGATTCCTGGGAAGCCCGTTTGAAGCGAGAGGTATCGGCCCCCGTGATTTGGGATCTCGACCGAGACGGCCAAGCGGAGATCCTCGTCGGTATCGGTAAAGCGCTCGCCGCCGTGGACAAAAACGGGAAACTCCTTTGGTCCTACCCCATGGCCAACCAGATCGACAGCGCCATCTCCGTGGCAGACGCCGACGGCGACGGTGAAGTGGAAATATATGCCGTAGATCTTACAGGCAAATTCGCGTGTGTCACTCCATCCGGGCAGGAAAAATGGTCCACATTCCTGGGAAAGCGTGCCCGACGATCACCGACTATTGCTGACGTGGACGGCGACGGCATCGCCGAAATTCTCCCGGCAGGATACTCCGAGACACTCGACGTGTTCGGGCCCGATGGGGGCGTAAAGGAACGTCTTGTCGTCAATGCGGGAACCAACGGGTCGGCTACCATCGTGGACTTGCTCGGCGATGGCGGCCTGTGCGCAGTCATTGCCGAAGCTAGTGGAAACCTGGTGGTGTACCGCTGGCTCCCGAAGAGAGAGAATCCAAGGCTGCTCTGGCCGGAGTACCGACTGGCCGCGCGCACGGCATCGCAATACGCACACACCCCTCAAGGCGTGACGCAGGGAACGGAGCAAATAGACCTAGGGGACTACTACACCGACGCGGCGGCGTTTCGCCTAGACATGGCGAATCCGGAAGGCAAGGCCCTAACGGTTCGCCTCGAAATCGTGTGCGACGGGAAACTCATCGCACAACGTGAAGAGAGCGACTCCGGCCCACACATTACGGCTGAACTGCCCTACGACCCGAGCGTGTTGCCGGGCGCGAGGGTCCGTTTCACCAGTGAAGTCCGTGAGGGTCACGTGTCCGTAGCCCGGCATGCGTACACCGTTGACGTCTTTCCTTTCGCGGAAAGATGGAAGGCGCTCGATTCGATGCGCGGGGAGTTCCAGGCGCTGACGTCCACCATGCCGGAAGCCGGAGGGATGGTCGAGCGAGCCTATTACCTCCGTTCCCAGATCGATGCTTTGCAGGAGCGAACAAAGGCCGTGGCGTCCGCCTCTCCCCTTGAAAGACGCGCCCTGCGTGCCGATCTGCGCGCACTGGACCAAGCCCTCTCGCGTCCGTTGGCCATCGCGCGCCAAGCCGTAAAAGAAGACAAAGCGCTGGCCATCTATGCCGCCAATCCCTGGGCCCCCTTCGGTGGAATGGACGAAGTCATCGAGGGACGTACGCCCGCCGCCGTGGTGGCCAACGAGGCCGGCGCCGTTGCCGAGGTGGAAGCGTTCCAGGGCGAGATCGAGTCCACCGCCGTCAACGTGTTCAATTTTGGGGCCAAGACCCTGACGTTGCGTGTGACGCTCGACAACCTTGTTTGTCAGGAAACGAACGCAACCAAACCAGCCGAGAACGTCGTCACGTTGCGCGAGGTCGTGGCGGTGCCGACCCAACGGATGGATAAATCGGCGGACGCGCTTCCCCGGTTGGGCCAGGGCCACACGCTGGTGGCGCCGCCATGGGATGCCCGTCAGCTTTGGCTGACCATCGACACGGCGCAACTCGGCCCCGGGACGTGGAAGGGCAAGGTGATCTTCCGCAGTCTTGACGTGGACTCCCAGCAGGGGACGGCGGACCTGATCATAACCGTTTGGGCTCCGAAACTCCCCGACGAGCAGCCCCTCTGGTTCTGCAACTGGACCAGCACGAATGAGCCCGAAGGCGCGCTCGAAGATCTCGTAGCGCATGGTACAAACGTCTTCACCGGCGGCGTTCCCGCCAAGGCCTCCTTCAACGAAGAGGGCGCCATCGTCGGGGACATCGACTATGCCGCACACGACGCCTACATGAAGCGTCACGCCCCGCACGGGCTCGTCCTGTTTCACAGCCTGGCCTCGCTGAGTGGACCGGCCCCCGAGTACTCTCCCGTATGGCAGAAAGCGTACAACCAGTTCGTCCGGACATGGATCAAGCACCTGGCCGATCTGGGCTTTGGCTACGACGATGTTGCCCTGTATCCGGTGGACGAACCCGGACTGTCCGACGGGCGGCTTGTAGAAGCCTTCCTACGTAGCGCAAAGGCGACCCACGAAGCGGATCCCAATATCCGCACCTATACCAACCCCGTGGGGCACATCACGATGGAACAGCTCAAGCGGATGGCGCCATACGTCGATATCTGGGCGCCGCTCCATGTCGCCGGGTGGGACAAAGGGGCGTCTGAGAAGCTGGACTTCATGCATTCGACGGGCGCCCAGCAATGGAACTACTCGTGCGCGCACGACGCGAAACACCAATCGCCGCTTGGGTACTATCGCGGCCAAGCGTGGATGGTCTGGAGTTTTGGCCACACGGGAATCGGCATATATACCTACTTCCGCTCCGGCGATACGTCTTGGTTTTTCCAGACCGGCGATTACGACATGGTCTACAATGGCGACGGCGTGGTGACGAGCAAACGGTGGGAAGCCGTTCGCGATGGCGTCGAGGACTACACCATCCTGGACGCGCTCCGCGCGGCGGCTGACGCGGCTGAAGCCAACGGACGCCACCCTAAAGCCGTGCAGGAAGCCCGGCGCGTATGGGGGGAACAAGCAACGGCCATCGGGAAATTCTGTAATTGGGGCGAGAACGAAACCGTGCCCGGAAAGACGGGGATGCCCGGCGCACGGATCCTCGCCGACCAACAATGGAAGCAGATCCAGGCAACGCGGGAGGACATGGCCAAGTTACTCGCCCTGTTGCGGAATTCACCATAGAGTCTGTGGGCACGTGTGGAGTCAATGTCCATGCATGGATCATAGGAAGGGACTCACATGAAAAGGTCAAACCCGATGTTGATGCGCGGTATGCTCACATTCCTCGTACCACTGCTTGCGGTGAACATCGCCTCCGCCGCGGACGACTTTGTGATCTGGGACTATGACCGGATGGCCACGGAAACTCTCGACCCGTGGCGTTTCTTGGCGGCCGATAGCGAGAACGCGCCGGCACCCACCATAGAGCGCACGCGCTTGGCTGTGGTGGAGTTACCATGGCAACTTGAACGTCCGCGCCCGATGGGGTATTGGCTGCGTAGCGTAGACATACCCGAACGATTTGCCGGGCGCGACGTGTTTCTGGAAGTTGAAACCGCAGGGCCCACACGGGTCTTCGTTGACGGCGCCCTACTGGCGGAACGCAAGAACAACGGCGCGGGTTCATTGGCCGTTCCTATCGTTCGTGCGCCCCATAGTGGGGGCCTCTTCGAGTTGCTCGTATCGATACGGCACGGCGATGGCCCCGCGCGTTTCATCGCGGCGCGCCTGGTGGCGGAGCCGAGCGGTTTCCGCGAGTTCGTCCAGCGGCGCGAACAGCTATTGCGTTCATTTCCCGCGCTGTCGGCGGACGCCGCCAACGCGCCGTGGCGCGTCAAGATAGACGGGCCGGACAAAGCCGCGCAACCCGGATTTGACGACTCGAACTGGGAAGTCGGTGGCAAAGACTACAAATGGCCGGACCAGTATTTGCACTGCTGGTTCCGAGCCCAACTCGTGGTACCCGAAGAGATAGCAGGCCGAGCGACCAAGGGTAAGCAGCTCAACCTGCGTGCGAAATTCGACGACGAGGGCACCGTATTCCTCAACGGCGAAGAACTTGAAGTGGCCCCGGCTCCCCCAGGGGGCATCGCCTTCAAGGTACCCCTGAACGTTACACCAGGCGAGAAGGTTGATGTCGCGCTGCGCATTTTCAACAAATGGGGGCCTGGCGGTTTAAACGCGCTCGAGTGGCGTTTTACAGAGTTGGACGAGGCCGAGCGCGACATCCATCGTTTTGAAACGGGCATGATCCCTATTGACCGGGTGCTCCGGATTCACGACAGGCCGCAGCCGAAGTGGATTGCGGCCCTCAACAAGGCCTTGGACTCCCTCGAAACGGGATGGCGGCGCCTCGAGCTTCTCCCTGAGAAAGCGCTGGAAGCCTTGGGGGCGCTCGACGATCTCAATGCAATGATGTCCGCCTCTCCAGTCATCGTTCTTTCGCCATACCTGCAAGATGTCCGCCCGGACCGCGTCACGGTCATGTGGGAGACAAGCGCGCCCGTGAATTCCTACGTTGAATATGGGAAGAAGACGCTTAGAAGGAAAGCAAAGGACAAAGGCCAGGCGAACTGCATCCACGAAGTGGTGTTAACGGGGCTCAAACCCGACACGGTGTACCGCTACCGCGTCGTGTCGGGCGATTACGCCACGGAGACATTCGAGGTCCATACCGCGCCTCGGAAGAAACGGCCCTTCACGTTTCTGGTCTGGGGCGATAACCGATCGGACCCTCCCATGTGCGAGAAGGTGTGCCTGCAAATGGCCCAAGCCCAAGCCGAACTCGTACTGAACGTAGGTGATGTGGTCGGCCGGGGTTCGCGGTGGCATGAGTGGACGCAGCACTACCTCATTCCCGTCCGCCACTGGTCGCACAAATGGCCGAGCTACGTGTCGATCGGGAATCACGAATATGGCGGGAGCAACGAAAGCGAGGGAGTCCCCGCTTTCGAACAGTACCTTGCGCATCCGACCATCGTGCCGGGCAGCAACGAATATTGGTACAGTTTCGACTACAGCAACGCCCATTTTCTCATTATCGACGGGAACCGGGGCAAGATAGTGCGCGGGGGAGAAAACGAGAACGACTGGACCATTGACCCTAACGACCCGCAACTGCGCTGGATCGAACAGGATCTCAAACAGGCCGCGGGCCGGTCGGATTGGATTTTCGTGTTCATTCATGAGCCCCCATATTCGGAGGGCTGGTCGGGCGGGTACTACGATGGAGAACCCCCGCTTCGAAACAGCCTAGTGCCTATCCTCGAACGGTACGGTGTGGACATCGTCTTTGCCGGCCACACGCATGATTACGAACGGGGGCTGCCCCACCCGCCATACGATCCGGTAACGGGCAAAGGGAACAACGCCGTCTATATCATCAGCGGTGGTGGCGGCAGTAGTCTCGACAATCACAAGTACTATGAATGGGGGCAGATCGACGTGCCCGATCATCCTGCCGACCCCAACTCGGATGAGCCGGACGAGGGCCAGTATTACAAGTACCACTATTGCTGGCTCAAGGTGGACGGCAAGGCCCTCTCGTTTGAGGCACGGGAAGTCTTGCCCGATGGACGCGATGGGGGCGTCTTCGACCGTTTCCGATTGGAGAAGTGAGCGGCGCCTGCAGGGGCTCTGTCGAGGCCCTTGTCCTGTGGGTTGCCTGTCGAGAAGCACTCTTGCCGACCTCATGAGACCTCGACGGACCCTCAAACGAAGGAGTAATTGTATGACCCCGTGCGCGCGCCTCGTCTGGCGGCTTGTGGTCGTAGGAATCGTCTGGACGTGCTGTCATTCGCGACCGGCTTGCGCGGCAGACCGGCCCCAGTGGGGCGAGCGCCACTCGCGAAACATGGTGTCGAGCGAGACCGGCCTGCCGGTGTTCTTTGACCCCGCGACCGGCCAGAACATCCAGTGGTCGGTGTCGCTTGGCAACAACGCATACGCATCGCCCGTCATCGCCAGCGGCAAGGTGTTGGTCGGCGCCAATAACGTTGTGCCGCGTGACCCGCGCCACCAAGGCGACCGGGCCGTGCTGTTATGCTTGAACGAAGAAGACGGCCGCCTGTGCTGGCAACTGGTCACGCCTCGGATAGGGGGCGACGACTATCTGGACTGGCCTGAAATCGGCCTGTGCTCGCCGCCGACCGTCGAGGGCAACCGTGTGTATGTCCTCACGAACCGTTGCGAGGTCGTATGCCTGGATTTGAATGGGCAGGCGGACGGCAACGACGGTCCGTATAAAGACGAGGGCCGTCACATGGCGCCCTTGAACGAACCGCCCATGGCGGTCAACGCTATCGATGCCGACATCATCTGGGCCTTCGATATGCGTTCTGAAGTCGGCATGTACCCCCATGACGCGGCGCATGCCGCCATCCTGCTGGATGGCCCGTATCTTTATCTCAATACCTGCAACGGCGTGGATAACACGCATAAAGTGATTCGCCGGCCGGACGCCCCCAGTCTGATCGTGCTGGACAAGGAGACGGGGCGCCTCGTCGCCCAAGACGGCGAGCACATCGGCCCACGGATCTTCCACTCCACCTGGTCCTCGCCTGCGCTGGGAGAGGTCAACGGTCGGAGGCTGATCTTTTTCGGGGGCGGCGACGGCGTCTGCTATGCCTTCAAGGCGCTTGGGCCGCCGGCGGAACTGGGGCCGGTTCAAACGCTGGAGCGGGTCTGGCGATTTGACTGCGACCCCACGGCGCCCAAGGAGGACGTCCACCGCTATCTGCGCAATCTGCGCGAGAGTCCCAGCAATATCAAGAGTATGCCGGTGTTTTACAGGGACCGCGTGTATGTCACGGTCGGGGGGGACATCTGGTGGGGCAAGAAGGAGGCGTGGCTGAAGTGCATCGATGCGACACAGACCGGCGACATTACGGACTCGGGCGAGATCTGGTCGTATCCGGTCGAGCTGCATTGCTGTTCAACGCCTGCGATCGCGAACGGACTCGTATTCGTGGGCGATTGCCGGGGTATCATGCACTGCGTCGACGCCGAAACCGGCCAGCCCTACTGGACGCACAAGCTGGGCAAGGAGATCTGGGGGTCGGCCCTGGTAGCGGATGGCAAGGTCTATGTGGGGTCTCTCGGGCGCGATTTGTGTATCCTCGCCGCGGAACGGGAGAAGAGAGTCCTGGCGTCCGTCCGACTGAATGCGCCCATGGCGAGCACGCCTGTAGCGGCCAACGGCGTGCTCTATGTGGCGACTCTCGAACGGCTCTACGCCATTCGAGAGACAAGCGCACAATCGACAACGAACACGAACGAACCATAGGCCATTCCTGACCCGCCGGTCAGGTATATCAAGCCGGAGAAAGCATGGACGCAAGAGAGCGTATTCACTTCCCGTGGATGCTCGTCATTTTGGCGGTCGTGGGCGCCGCTCACGCGCAGGACAATTGGCCCCAGTGGCGCGGGCCTGCGCAAAACGGCATCAGTACGGCGACCGGCCTTCCCGCGACGTGGAGCGAGGCCGAGCACATCGTCTGGAAAACACCGTTGCCGTCATGGAGTGGCGGATCTCCCGTCATCTGGGGCGACCAGGTGTTCGTGACGTCGCCCTCGTCCGCGCCGGCGCAGAACGGCGATGACCAACAGCGGCGGCGCGATGAGGATCGCGACCCCGGCGGCTCCGAGCTTCTGCTGATCTGCATATCGAAGCAGCATGGGGATATTCTTTGGGAACGGGAACTGGACGATGGGAACAAGCTCTCGCGAAAGCAGAACGACTCGTCGCCGTCTCCGGTGACGGATGGGCGTCATGTGTGGGTACTCACCGGCACCGGCGCTGTGGCCGCGTTCGACATGAAGGGCGAACAGATCTGGGAGAAGAATCTCCAGGAGGCGTACGGGCCCTTTGGGCAGATGTTCGGTTTCGCCTCCTCGCCGCTGCTTTATGACGGCAAGCTCATCATACAAGTTTTGCACGGATACAACACCGACGCACCCTCGTACCTGGTGGCCTTTGACGCCCTGACGGGAGACGAGCGATGGCGCGAGGAACGAACAACGGACGCGGTCTCTGAGTCCCCGGACGCCTATACGACCCCCACGGTGCTGCGCCATGAGGGTACCGCACAAATTGTTGTTTCCGGCGGAGACTACGTTACCGGTCACGACCCCGAAACGGGGCGGGAGATATGGAGAGCGGGAGGCTTGAACCCCAAGGAGTTGCCAAACTACCGCGTCATCGCGTCGCCCGTTGTCGCGGAAGAGATCATCTACGTGCCTTCGCGCAAGAAGCCTCTACTGGCCTTACGCGCGGGCGGCACAGGGGATGTCACGACGAGTCACCTGGTTTGGAAATGGGACAAGCGGGGTGGGCCAGACGTACCCAGCCCCGTTTGCGACGGGAAATACTTCTACATGGTCGATGACCGCGGGTCTGCCACTTGCCTTGACGCCAAGACCGGACAGGTTGTCTGGGGACCGGAGCGGACCGCACGGGGAACCGTAAGTGCCTCGCCGCTCCTTGCCGACGGCAAGCTATACATCACCAATGAGGATGCGGTCACGACGGTGCTGGCGGCGGGTCCGAAGTACAAACTATTGGCCACCAACGAACTGGAGGGCGGTGGGGGTTACACGCTGTCATCACTCGCCGTTTCCGGCCCCCGGATCTTCATGCGAACCGCGCGGTACTTGTATTGTATTGGCCACAAGACAGATTAGCTTCCCGCCGGATGGACCAGGGAGACTTGACGGCCGTACCGGAGTCCAGATGGGTCACGATCCACCCACAAGGTTCCGCTTGGTCATTCCGACCTCAGCGCGTCTCCTGTGTGTGCGCGCAAACCGGCGACCAACGCGAGAACCACGCAGCCAAACCCCGCCGCGGCAATCAACCCTAGAATAACGGCCTGAAGGCCCAGCGAGACGTTCGACGCCGA